>SXTU01000134.1 GCA_005791875.1 Verrucomicrobiales bacterium | reverse complement strand
TGCTCCGGCAGGCGCAGCGTGCGCGAGCGGTCGCGGTCCTCGAAGGATTTCACGCGCTCCTCGGGTGTGTTGCTAATCCACGTCCAGCTCTCGGCCTTCACGCGCACGGCGTTGCCGGGGCGGTAGTGGTCGAGCATCTCGGCGAACTTCAGATGCAGCCGCACGCCGCTGAAGCCCGGCACGCCCGGCGCGGTCTCCCACTTCACCAGCTTGCCAAACGCGCGGTCGCCACGGTGCGTCCATGTCCGCAGCGTGTGCTCGGCGGGGGCCACGGCGATACGCTCGTTGCGGTCGGCGTGCAGGTCGTCGAGGAGTTGCTTGGCCACGCCGCCGAACATCACGACGGTCACGAGGCCGCCGCCGTAGTCGAAGTTCTCCACCGCCTCGACGCGGCCCGGCAGCCAGCGGATGCGGTGGTAGCGGACGTTGCGTTTGTTCTGGAGGTCGGTGGCTTGCTTGAGGCTCTCGTCGTCGAGCCACACGTCGTTGAGGCCGAACTCGTGGTCGCGCCAGTTCACCGCGCGGCCGAAGTTCAGGTGCACCGGTGAGCTAGGCTTCAACTCGCGCGACTCGACGGGCCGACCCGCCTTCCAGATGCGCGTGGCGAGGTCGAAGTCGAGCGTCTGCTTCCCGCTCAGGCCCTGCGGCGCGGGCTTGCCGGTGAACTCGACCGTCAGCTTCGACGTGTCGAAGTCCACGGCGAGGATGCGCCACGACTGCCCGTGACGCCGGTAGAAGGAGACGTCGTCCTCCAGCAGCAGCGCGTGATTCTGCGGTGGGATGAGCGCGGCGAATTCCTTCGGAGGCGGCGCGATGGTCGCTTCCTCGCCGGCGGGCGGGACGAAGAAGTATCCTTGGACGTGCGTGCCGAGCGGAACGTCCTGCAACGTCGCGGGCGCGCCGTGCAGCCAAATCTCTCCACACGGCAGCATCGCGAAGTAGTGCAGCGGCCCGCTCTGCGCGCGTTGCTCGTCGCGAATGCCGCAGTCCAGCCGGATGCCCCCGCGCCGGTTGATGGGGTCCACGACGACGAGTTCGCCCGCGAGGTAAGTGGCCTGCGCGATGGGAGGGAATTCGTTGGGCTTGGGGATGCAGTTGGTTCCGTCAGCGGCGTTGAGCCAGCTTACAGAGAGAAGAAAGAGAAGCGTGATGCAGCGGGTCACCGGCGCAGGAACGAGGCCGGAGGATTGCTGACAGAAATAAGGGAGACCGAAAAAAGATTTCATCAGCTCACTCTGGGTTTATTTCTGTCTCCTTCTTTCTGTCAGCTCCCCTCACGCCCGGAGCTCCGCCAACGTCCCATTGCTGTCCGCGAACCGGTTGATTTCCAGTCCCATCGCCTGCCCCATCGTGAGGAGCAGATTGCTCAAGTGAGCCTTCTGGTTCACGGGGCTAAAGCACAGGCGATAATGCTCGCGCGGGTTGGCGAGCTGGTAGTCGGCGAGGCCGGCGGCGCGGTTGAGGTCGAGGTGACGGCCGTGCTTGAAGCCGAGCTTCGTGCCGCCCGCGAAGACGAGCGGGAGGTTCGCGTTGCCGTGGCTGTGGCCGTAGCTCATGCCGCTGCCGAAGAGGGTCATCGTGGTGTCGAGGAGCGGGCCGTGGGTGTCGGACGTTTCCGCGAGGCGGTCGAGCAGATAGGCGAACTGCTGGACGTTGAAGGTGTCGCTCGCCGTGAGTTCCTCCAGCCGCTTCACGTTGCCGTTGTGATGCGAGAGCGAGTGGCGGTCCTGCTTGATTTGGATTTCCGGGATGGGAAGACCTTGCCCTTCGCTGCCGGAGCTGAAGGTCGCCACGCGTGTCATGTCGGTCTGGAAGGCCAGCACGACGAGGTCATACATCGTCCGGAAATACTCGCCCACCAGTTGCTGCGACACCGCGCGGTCCACCCGCGACCGGGCGGCCGCGTCCACCTTGGGCAGCGGCGTGTCCAGCCACTTGGTGCTGCGCTCGGTGCGGACTTCCACTTCGCGAACGGAGGTCAGGTATTGCTCCAGCCGGCCCCGGTCCGCCTGGCCGAGTTGTGAATCCAGCTTCTTCGCGTCGTCGAGCACGAGGTCGAGGATGCTTCCCTTGCGGTCGAGATTCCGGCGTTGCTTGTCCAGCCCGCCCGTGGGCGTCTCGAACATGCGCTTGAAGACCACGCTCGGCGTCCGCTCGGCCGGGAGGCGAATGCCGTCGGCAGTCCACGCCAGCGTGTCGCCGTCGCTGCTGAGTTCGAGCGAGGTGTGGCGCGTGACCTCGGCGGTCTTCTGCGCCATGAGCTGGTCCATCGAAATGGTGTTGCGCTCCGTCGCGCCGACCTTGCCGCCGGTGAGCCAGATTTTCTGGCAGTTGTGATGGTGGCCGAGACCGTGAGGATGATACAGGCCGCTGATGGGCGTGATGTTGGCGCGGTGTTTCGCCAACGGCGCGAGGATCTTGGAAAAGGTGTAGCCAGCCCCCGCCTCGCGGATCTGGAAGTCCAGCGTGTTGACGCCGTTGGGCAGGTAGATGAACACGCTGCGTCGGGGACTGGGCTTCGCCACCTCGGCGAACGCGTGCATCGGACGCATGGAATCGAGGAACGGCAACGCCATCGTGGCCCCGAGTCCCCGCAGGACATGGCGGCGATTCAACTGCCAGCAGCGTGCGGCGATGTGACTCATGCAAAGCCGACGGCGCGACCGAAGGGAAATTCGCCGGGATTCGTGGGGCCACATTTCCTCGCGGGCCATTTCGCGCACCCATCAGGAGTGAATGTAACGGTGCGTTTGCTGAACGAAACCGACCCCTGGCACCAGTGATGATGGAGCAGTTCAGGCACAGGCACGAGCGATGCGGTGGCTCCTGCTCCGTGCCTACAATTATGGATCCGCTTGCAGCCAACATTCAACCACGGCCCGCAACGCCACATCCGAATTGCCTTCATCCGCCTTGCCGACATACTCCCGCGGATGAAGCACCTTCTCGTTCCGTGCGCCGCACTTCTGCTCGCCTTCGCCCCGCTCGCACACGGCGCGGATGACTACAAACTCGGCGCGGACTCGCAGCCACAACCCGGCACGCCCGCGGGCATGATTGAGAAGTTCACTTCTAAGTCCTCCCAGGTCTTCCCCGGCACGGAGCGCGATTACTGGGTCTATGTGCCGAAGCAATACAACCCGGCCAGGCCCGCCGCTCTCATGGTCTTCCAGGACGGCGGCGGCTACCAGAGCACCAACGGCTCCTTCCGCGCTCCCGTCGTGATGGACAACCTCATTCACAAGAAGGAAATGCCCGTCACCATCGGCGTCTTCATCAACCCCGGCTCAGTCCCGCCTGCCGAGACGGGACAGAAGGGCCGCAGCAATCGCAGCTACGAATACGACTCGATGGGCGACGCCTACACGCGCTTCCTGCTGGAAGAACTTCTGCCCGAAGTGGAGAAAAAGTGGAAGATCACGGCTGACCCCGCCGGGCGTTGCACGGTGGGCATCAGCTCCGGGGGCATCGCCGCGTTCACTGTCGCCTGGGAGAGGCCGGACTCTTTCGGCAAGGTCATAAGCCACATCGGCAGCTTCACGAACATCCGTGGCGGCCACGTCTATCCGGCCCTCATCCGCCGCAACTCCGGTCCCGCGCCGAAGGAACTAGGCGACGCCGAGAAGTCCCGCTGGGAAGCCAGGCTGAAGCTGCGTGTTTTCCTGCAAGACGGCTCCAACGACCTCGACAACCTCCACGGCAACTGGCCGCTCTCGAACAAGGAGATGTTCGCCGCGCTCAAGTTTTCGAAGGTGGACTGTGACTTCATCCTTGGCGATGGGGGCCACAGCGGGAAGCAGGGCGGCGCGATCCTGCCCGACACCATGCGCTGGCTCTGGCGGGACTATCAGAAGTAAGTCCCGGCTCAACGGGGGCGCGGCGGTTCACTTCCATTGGAAATCTGCTTTTCCGACCAGTGGTCCCCTGCTCCGTTGGGCCGGGCAAATTCTTTTCTGTAAATTGATTGAGCCTCAAACTGAGGGCGGGTTTTGGTTTTCCATGTTGAGGTAGATTATTCCGGTTTCCCAGTCGTCGCTGGTCTCGGCCAGAAGGGCGGAGATCAGGCGCAGGAGGGAGGGTTCGTTGGGGAAGACGCGGGCCACGCGGGTGCGGCGCTTGAGTTCCTGGTTGACGCGTTCCAGCGCATTGGAGGTGCGCATCCGTGGCTGGTGGGCGGCAGGCATCCCTCGCGATGCTTCACCCCCCGAGAACAGCGAGGCACCGGTTCTCCTAATTTCCGGCCATTCCCACAGTAACGACACTCGCTTCCAGCGCACGGTCGGCCGGTGGAACCATGGGCGAAGGCCGGGAGCAACTCGCCTCGAAGGGGGATTACTGAACTTCCAGCAGCTCGATCTCGAAGATGAGCGTCGCGTTCGGAGGGATGGCCCCGGGATAACCGCCTTCGCCATAGCCCAGCTCAGGGGGAATCGTCAGCTTCACCTTGTCACCCACGCGCATCCTCAAAACGGCGATGTCCCAGCCGGCAATGACCTCGCTCATGCCAACGGTGAAGGAGAACGGCTCGCCACGATCCACCGAGCTGTCGAACTTGGTCCCGTTCGTCAGCCAGCCACTGTAGTGGACCACGGCAACGTTGCCGGAGTTCGGGGAAGGAGCGTCGGGGGCGTCAGCGATATGGAGCAGCTCAACGAAAAGTTTCGGGGCAGATTCTTGTGACATCGGCGGGACGCTACGGGAGGGCGGCGGCACGGAGCAAGCGGGGCTTTCCGAAAACCTGTCAGTAGGAGGGACACTCTTGTCCCTCTTCGGAGTGCCCTCTTCACGAAGCCACGGCGGACAGGAGTGTCCGCCTTACGCGATGATGTCGCGCACCACGTTGCCGTGGACATCGGTCAGCCTGAAATCACGCCCGGAATAGGGATAGGTGAGCCGCTCGTGGTCGAGGCCGAGGAGGTGCAGGATCGTCGCGTGCAGGTCGTGGACGTGGACAGGGTTGTCCTGCGCGTGCATGCCGAACTCATCGCTCGTGCCATAGGTCATCCCGCCCTTCACACCGCCGCCCGCGAGAAGATAAGAGAACGCCGTGTGATGGTGATCGCGCCCGTGCTTGGCCTTCTCCTGCACTTGCGCGTAGGGAGTGCGACCGAACTCGCCGCCGAAGAGAACCAAGGTGTCGTCGAGCATTCCCCTGCTCTTCAAGTCGCGGATCAGCGCGGCGGCAGCCTTGTCCGCGTCGAGGCAGAGCTTCTTGTGGCCTTCGTCGTGGTTGGAGTGCGTGTCCCAGGGCTGGTTGCTGCCGTTGCTGGTGTAGTAAATGGAAACAAAACGCACGCCATCCTCGACCAGACGCCGCGCCAGCAGGCACGAACGCGCAAACGCCGTCTCGCCATACATCTCGCGGACGTAAGCCGGCTCGCGCGAGATGTCGAAGGCCTGCATCGCGCGCTTCTGCATCGAGTAGGCCGTCTCCATGGCCTTGATTTGGCCGTCCAGTTCCGCGTCGTTGCCGCGCGCCTTGAGATGCAGCTTGTTCAAGGTGCCGAGCAGGTCGAGCTGCTCGCGCTGCTCCGTGGGCGAGAGCTTCGCGTTCTTGATGTTGGCCACCAGCTTGTCCACCTGCATGTTCTCCGTGACAACGCTGGTCGCCTGAAACTCAGCGGGAAGGAAACTGTTGCTCCACAAGGCCGGGCCTACGACGATTTTGGGCGAGGGCCGCAAAACGACATAGCCGGGAAGGTTCTCGTTCTCCGTGCCCAAGCCGTAGAGCGCCCAGGAACCGAGCGAGGGACGGATGGGCTGGAGGTTGCCAGTGTTCATCATCAGCAAACCAGGCTCATGATTCGGCACGTCGGTCTTCATCGAACGGATGATACAGCAGTCATCAATCACGCTGGCCAGATGTGGCAGGGATTCACTCACCTCGATGCCGCTGCGACCGTGCTTCGCGAAGTTCAAAGGCGAAGGCACGAAGCCGGTGCCCTTGTAGTTCTTGTAGAGATTGCCGGTCGGTTGCTTGCCCTCGTGCGTCTTAAGCGCGGGCTTCGGGTCGAACGTGTCCACATGGGAAGGTCCGCCGTTGAGGAAGAGGAAAATGACCCGCTTGGCCTTGGGCGCGAAATGCGTCTGCCGCGCGGGGCCACCGCCGAACGCGCGCGAGCCGAGCAGGCCCGCCAAGCCCACCATGCCGAAGCCGACGGCGCTGCGGTGAAGGAAGTCGCGACGTGTGGAGAGAGGCGAGTTCAAGGTGTGCAAGGTAGAGGATAATTAGCAGGTGGCGAGGCCGCACGCCAGCGAGTAGTTGGCGTGTTTGCTGCCAAGGGCGCATTCGCACTGCCCCCGAAGAAGCGCCCAGCAATCACCCGCGCCCCTTCCGGCTACGCCGTCGCGTTCTTGCCGGTGTGGCGGATGTCGCGGCCTTCGTAGAGATAGACCACCTCCTCGGCGATGTTCGTCGCGTGATCCGCAATACGCTCGATGCGCTTGGAAATCTGCATGAGGTTCAGGCAGCGCGTGATGGTGGCGGGCTGCTCCATCATGTAAGTGACCAGCTCGCGCTGAAGCTGCTTGTGCAACGCATCCACGTCCTTGTCGCGCGGTAACACAGCGCGGGCACGGGCGGTGTCACGGCTTACGAAGGCTTCGAGCGCGTCGTTCAACATCTCCAAGGCCATCGTCGCCATACGCGGGATGTCCACGTAGGGCTTGAGTTGAGGCTCCGTGTTCAAGTCCACGGCGCGGCGCGCGATGGTGGTGGCCTCGTCACCCACGCGTTCGAGATCGTGCGTGATCTTCATGGCGACGGTGATGGTCCGCAGGTCGCTGGCGATGGGACCGCGCGACAGGAGAACGATGCACAGCTCGTCGAGTTCGATCTCCAACGCATCGAGCTTGTCATCGTCGGCCTCGACCTGACGGGCGAGGTCGTCATTGCGCTCGACGAGCGCCTTGACGGCGTTCTGCACCGAGCTGGCGGCGAGGCTCGACATGGTGAGGAGCTTTTCCTTGAGGGCGGCGAATTCGGGGTCGTGGGGGAGCATGGGTGGGCTGGAGTTAGAAGATAGGAGATAGAAGATAGCGACGCTGCGGTCCGGCGGCTGGTCGAGTGTTCGCGCGACTGAATACTGAACACTGGTTACTGAATACTTCTTGCCGCATCAGCCGAACCTCCCGGTCACATAATCCTCCGTCTGCTTCTTCGACGGGTTGGTGAACAGCTTCGCGGTCGGGCCGGACTC
The DNA here is from genome assembly GCA_005791875.1 of Verrucomicrobiales bacterium. Classification (GTDB taxonomy): domain Bacteria; phylum Verrucomicrobiota; class Verrucomicrobiia; order Limisphaerales; family SXTU01; genus SXTU01. The sequence continues at coordinate 75 of SXTU01000134.1, read as the reverse complement.
GATTAGCTCGCCGAGGTAGAAGAACGCCGTGTGATCGGAGATACGCGCGGCCTGCTGCATGTTGTGCGTGACGAT
>SXTU01000133.1 GCA_005791875.1 Verrucomicrobiales bacterium | reverse complement strand
CACGAGAAGGGCGCGTTCACCGGCGCGGCCACACAGCGCGTCGGCAAGTTCGAGCAATGCAACGGCGGCACAATCTTCCTCGATGAAATAGGCGACATGAGCCTGACCACGCAGACCAAAATCCTGCGCGTGCTTCAAAACGGCTCGTTCGAGCGCGTGGGCGGCAACCAGCCCGTCAACGTGGATGTCCGCGTCATCGCTGCGACGAACAAGCCCCTTGAGGAGGCGGTCGCTGCCCGGGCCTTCCGCGAGGATTTGTTCTACCGGCTCAATGTGGTGCGAATCCACCTGCCGCCGCTGCGGGAGCGGCGCGAGGACATCCGGCTGCTGGCGGACTATTTCCTCCGCAAGTTCGCCCGTGCCGGGGGCCGCGCGCCCCACGTCATTCATCCAGACGCATTGGCACTGCTCGAGCGGCACCACTGGCCGGGCAACGTGCGTGAACTCGAGAACGTGATCGAACGCTCGCTCGTTGTCGGCAAGACCGACGCGATCATGGTCGCCGACCTCCCTCCGGAGATCGTTGCGGAACGCCTCGCGACCGGGCCGGGTTTCGTTTCAACGCACGCACGCCCACGCGACGCAGCCGCCGGCACCGCGCCCAACGAAGTCCCCGCGCTAGCCCGTGCGCTCTTCTCGTGGGCGCGTTCTCAGCGCACGCTCAAGGTGCTGCCTGCCGTCGAGCGCGAGCTTGTGATCTGCGCGCTGGAGGAAATGCGCGGCAACCAGGTGCAGGCTGCGAAGCTCCTAGGCATCACCCGCGCCACGCTGCGCAAGCGCATTGAGAAATTTGGCATCCAGCGTGATCTGTCCATCCACTGAGAAATCCGCCGGGCGCGCGCGTCCTGGCCAGGCAGAGGGAGGGATGATTCCGTCGCCCGCATGACCTTGGACCGCGCCATTGCAGAGGCCCCGCGCTGGATGTTCCTTCTCATCCTGGTCTATGCGCCGTGGGCGTATGGATGCACCAATCTGGTCGCCCTCGCGATCCTGACCCAGTTCAGCGCGGCGCTGGTCGTCCTTTGGCTCGGCGGCTGCGTGTGGCGTCGGCGCTGGCCGCTGCTGCCGTGGCTGCCGATGGCGTTGCTGACCCTGCTCCTGCTGCACGGCTGGTGGCTGGCGTGGAACGCTCACACCGTCCACAGCTATCGCACTTGGACCACCGTCAACCGCCTCTGGGACAACCCGCCGCTGCCGGACTGGCCGGGGGCCGTTGACCGCGTGCTGGCGCAGTCGGCCATGCTGAATGTCACGGCGCACTTCGCGCTGTTCCTGTTCGCCTGCGACCTGATGAGGCGGCCGGTCTGGCGCAAACGCGTCTGGGCCACGATGGCCTTGACCGCCGTGTCCGTCGCGGTCGGAGGAACCATCCTCAAGCTCGGCGGTCCCGAGCTGAGGGAATGGCTGTGGGAACCCAAGGTGGCGCAACTGGTCATCACCTTTGCCGCCTACCGTTATCACGGCAACGCCGCCTCATTCATGAGCATCGGCTGGGCGCTGGTGCTGGGCTTCGCCATGGTGGCGGCGAGCCAGCGCGGCCAGCCGCTGCGGCGGGCCGGATGGGTGGTGGCGGTGTTGTGCCTGCTGATCGGGCTGTTCATCAACACTTCGCGCGCGGGCTGGGGGCTGGCCATCCTTCTGGCGCTGCTCATCAGCGTGCGGTTCCTCTGGGCGTGGTGGCAGACCTCGCGCGGCCAGTTCGACTGGAAGCGGGGTTTGATTCAAGGGTCCGTGTTGGCTGCTGGAGCCGGCACGTTGCTGTTCGTGACGATGAGCTCGGACTGGAAGGAGAAGCTCACCCGGCTCAACACCACCGTCGAGACCCTCCAGGAGCGCTATCCCTCGAAGGTCTATCACGAGCTGGCGAGGGAGACCGGCGTGCTGGGCTACGGCGCGGACTGTTTCCAGATGGTGCTGCCTGTGTATATGGAGGCCTTCGGCATGGCCTCGGAGAAATATGGTTTCTGGCGGCATGCGCACAACGACTACTACGAGTATCTGGTCAATTGGGGCTGGGGCGGCGCGGCGCTCTGGGCGGCGCTCATCCTCGGCGGGCTGGCGCGCGCGCTGCGAAATCACTTCCGCCTGCCGGTCACGTGGGGCAGCACGCAATGGGTGCTGGGTTTCTGCGGCTGCGCGGCGATGCTGGGCATCCTGCTCCACGCGTTCTGGGATTTCCCGCTCGAGAAAGCCTCCATCGTCCTCTACTTCCTCACCCTCCTCGCGGACGGCTGGGCTAGACACGACGAAGTGAAGCAAGCCGATGGTCCCACTGCGGACGGCGCGTCCGTGAACTGAACAACGTTCACTCCGCGCCCGAATTGTCGCGGGCGATCTCGTCGAGGTGATGCTTCGATTTCAGCCCCGCATACACCACGCCGCCGATCAGGCTCCAGAAAAGGCTGCCCGCCGTGCAGAGCAGCGAGAGCGACAGCGCCGAGGTGGGCTCCACGCCGATCAACGGCACCGCCAGCATCAGCACGAAGAGGTTTTCCCGCACCCCCAGCCCGCTCGGCGTCAGCGGCAGCACCACCATGCATGTGATCATCGGCACGATGGCGAAGATGTGGCGCAGTGAAATGTCCAGCCCCAGCCCCCACACCAGCGACTGCACCTGTGCCACACACACGCCGCACAGCAGCAGCGACACCGTGAAGCTCTTCACCAGGAATGCCGGGTCGCGGCCGAACGGCTTGAACGACTCGCGCAGCCGCTCCAGGAAATCTCCCTTGGGCAGCCGCCGCAGCCACTCGCGCGCCTGCGGCAATCCCTTCGAGACTCCGCCGCGCAGCGCGAGGAACAGCACCACCGCGCAGCCCGCGAACATCGCCGTGATGGCCCACGCCAGCTTCGAGAAGATCGGGTCCGCGCGCAGCAGCGGCAGGTTGCAGCCCATCGCCACAATCGTGAAGACCAGCAGCGCAAACAGCCCGATGATGCGGTCCACGAACACCGTGCCCACCGCCTCGGCCTTCTTGTGGTTCGTCTCCCGTGCCGCGAAGTAGGCCTTCATCAGGTCCCCGCCCGCCGCGCCCAGCAGGAACGAGTTGAAGAAGTGCGCCACGAGCGAGATCTCCGTCGCGCGCCCGAGGGACAGCTCCAGCCCATGCACGCGCAGCACCTGCCTCCAGCGCACGATGCCGAGGAAAATTGTCGCGCCCATCAGCGCGAGCGAGATGGCGAAAGCCTCGGGCCGGACGCGGGAAATGTCCTTCCAGACTTCACGCGGCCCGTGCGTCCACGACACCTCCAGTCGCTGCATCTTCGTCAATTGATTCCAAGCCGGCGTCTGCTTGTCGCGCTCCCACGCGTCCTGTCCTTCCTTCCAGAAAATCCGTTGGAAGATCGTCAGCAGCAGCAGGCCGCACACGGCGAGCTGCGCCAGGTTCTTCAGCCATGACGACGCGGGCTTCACGCTCCCCATAGGTTCTTCACATGGGCCACGCCGCGCTTCACCTGCTCGACGCTCAGGCCGGGGCTGAACTCAAAGACCTTGATGTGTTCCGGCTTCACGAACGGCTTCAGCGCGGCGAAGTCCACCGTGCCAGTGCCCGGCTCGCGATGATCGCTGCCCGGGAACTCGACATCGTGGATGTGAAAGCCGCCGAGCCTCTCCGCGAGCTGGCCCAGGTGCGTGACGTGGTGCAGGAAGCCGAGGTGCTCCTTGATCTGCGCGTGGCCAGTGTCGTGCCAGTAGCGCACCGTGGCCGAGGGAAACTGCGTGAGGAACTGCGCCATCTCTCCGTCCAGCGGCACCTCCTCCAGCGCTTCGCGGTTCTCGATGCCGAGCAACAAGCCCAGCTCCGCCGCGCGTGCGGCCACTTCCTTGAGCGCCGCGGCAGTGAGCTGCATCGGCGTCGGCTTCAGCCGCTCCTGTTGCTCGACTGCGTCAGCGAGCAGCTTCTGGAACTTGGGCGTCTCGTGCTGCTGCGCCGCGATCATGTCCAGCAGCGTGTCCGTGAAGTCCGCCGCGCCGAACAGGCCAAGGAAGCCACCCTTGGGTTTCATCTCCGCGAGGCTGCCCATGTGCAGCACGACAACCCGCGCCTTCACGCGCACCGCGAACTCCAGCGTCTTGAACGTCTGCTTCAGCGCGCTGTCGCGCTCGCGGGGATCGGGCGACGTGAACTGATACACGTTGGGCGCAGCGTGGCTTACGCCCATGGGCAGCGGGCAGAAGTTGTGCAGCGTCGAGATGCGGATTTCCCCCGCGTCCACTGCGTCGAGGATGCCGGGCACCAGGCTCACGCGGATGCCGTGGCTCAACTCGGCGTGCTCGAAGCCCAGCGCGGCGATCTCCTGCAACATGGCGCGGCCGTCCGTGTGTCGGTGGGAGTTCCAGCAGGTGGAGAGCGAATACATTCCGGTGTTTCAGGCCGCGCGTTGCGCCTGATTAGGCACCGGCGCAATGCGATTGTTCAAACCTGAAATCCTGCGAGGCCGCTGCGCCGCCGCGCTTGCCTGCTTCTCCTGCTCGTAATCCTGATCCTCTCCGGTTCAGCCGAGAGCAGGATCAAGATCAGGATTACGAGCAGGAGTAAAAAGAAAAACCGGACGGCGGTATGAACCGGCGTCCGGCGTGATTGGGAAGGGCGGGCGTCACATGTCGGCGTAACGCGCGCGGAGCATGGCGGTGAACTTCGCCACCTTGAGCTTGCGGCGCTTCTTCTCGCTGGGCTTTTCGAACCGGCGATGGTTGCGGACTTCCTTCAGCGTGCCTTCGCGGTCGATCTTCTTTTTCAACCGGCGCAGCGCCTTTTCAACCGGCTCGCCTTTTTTAAGCTTAATTTCCGTCAAAACTGTTTCACTTCCTTCCCAGTCTGCTGCCCGGGGTTTGGCTGGCGAACTGCCAGCCCTGTCCGGATCAGGGGTCGGCAGTCTAGTGGCCGGCACCCTCCCGTCAACCTTCAAAACCGGCCTCTGCAGCGCTTTGCGTTGAGATCGTCCCAGGTTGTGCAGCCGGCAAATCTGACCGCACATGTTGATCAATGGCCCACGAACTGGACACACAGGCCAAGGGCGGGCTTCGACCGCCCCCCGGGCTGGGCTGGCGCAAGCGGTGGTGGAAAATCGAGGCGGCGGGGTCGCGCAATTTGATGCTGTTGCAGTTTGATTGCCGCTCACTTGCCAGCAATGGGCTTCCGCCCGTCCGCTGCCAGCCAGCAGCCCATCGCCATCACGCTGAGACCCGCCGCCGTGTGGAAGAACGCCACGTTGCCGCGCGAGGACTCGGGCAGATAGGCGAAGGCCAGCGCGGTGATGGCCGAGCCGAGGTTGCCCGCCATGTTCATCGTGCCGCTCACCGCGCCCGCGTGCGGCCCGCCGATGTCGATGCAGAAACTCCACGATGGCGAGAGCGTCATGTCCGCGCCGAAGATGGCGACCGACAGCCAGAAAACCGCGCCCGCCGCCGTGGCTTGCTCGACGCTCATCACCATCCCCACGGCCGCGAGCGCGAAGCCCGCGATGGCCGGCAGCTTGCGCGAGAGCGCCGGGCGGCCGTTGCGATACAGCGCGTCCACGAGCCAGCCGGAGAAGATGTTGCCCGCCGCACCCGCGAGCAGCGGCACCATCGCGTAGTAGCCGGCGTCCACGGCATCGAGCTGATACTTCGATTTCACGTAGGGATAGAGCCACGAGAGGCTGAAGAAGAAGGTGAAGTTGCTGCCGAAGTATTGGACCATCATCAGCCAGAGATTGCCGGAGCGGAGCATTGCGCCCAGCGGCAATGGCGTGGGCGCGAGCGCGGTGGCAGGGGCTTGGCGATGCTGGAGGATGTAATCCAATTCCGCCGGGGAAATACCCGCGTGCTCGCGCGGCTCGTCGCGGAACCACCACCACCAAACCAGCGACCACGCGAAGCCCACGACCATCAGCACCGCGAAGGTTTGCTTCCAGCCGAACTTGGCAATCATCGCGGCCACCAGCGGCATCGCCAGCGCCGCGCCCAGCCGCGAGCCGGAGAAGTTGATGCCCTTCACCAGCCCCCGTTCGCGCACGGGAATCCACGAGTAGATCACCTTCGCCATGCCAGGGAACGCGCCGGCCTCGCCCGCGCCAAAGAGGAAGCGCACCACGAGCAGGCTCGCGAAGTTCCACGCCGCCGCCGTCAGCCCGGTGAAGACGGACCACACCGTCACCACTGCGGTCAGAACGATGCGCCCGCCGACCCGGTCCGCGAGCGCGCCACCCGGCGTCTGGAAGAGCGCGTATCCGAACGCGAACGCCGCGAGCACCCACGCCCACTGTTCCTTGCCGAGGCCGAGGTCGCGCGAGACCGCGTCCTTCGCGGTCGAGATGCACGTGCGGTCCACGTAGAGCAGCAGCGACAGCAGGAACGTGCCGGAGACGAGGAGGTAGCGGCGGGGAATCATGTTGCGCGCAAGGTTTGCACCGCCTCGGCGAGCGCGTCGGGGCCGCCGACGTTGCCGGGGAAAACCACGTAATCGAGGCCGGGAAATTTCGCCTCCGCGCCGAGCCGCCACACGGGAACGCCCGGCAGCAACTGCCCGCGCACCAACGCGCGTCGCACGCCGAGGCCGCGCGTGGCGAGGTCGCTCGACGTGATGCCGCCCTTCGCGATGAGGTAACGCGGCGGCGCAGTCAGTTCCGAGACGATGCTCACGAGCGCAGTGGAAACGCGCTGGCCGATGCCGAGATTCGCGGTCGAGCCCTCGCCTGTCACCAGCGCGCGACTGGTGAAGAGCACCACGTCGTGGCCGGCGGCGAGTTGCGCGTTCACCGTGCGGGCAGCGGCGGCCACGACGGCGGTGGCGGTCGTTTCGTTCAACACGTCGTTGACCGCGAGTTCCACGGGCGTCGCGCCGCCCGCAGCCAACAGCCGACTCAATTGCTCCGTGCTCTTCGGCACATACGAGCCGACCACGACGAGGCCGCCGGTGCCGGTGGACTTCGTCAGGTCGCGGCCCGTGAGCAGCGGACGCGGCGCGAGGCCCATGCGCGTGGCGACAAACGACGCACCGGTGCGGTAAATCGTCCGCGCCCCGCGCGCCTCGGCCAGCAGCGCGGCCAGCACAATGACTTCCAGGTCGCGCGCGCCAGCGGCGTTGGCGATGCAGACGGAGCCGTCGGCGAGGTTGAGTTGTTCCGCGACAGCCTGCGGGCCACGGGTGCGGATAGTGTCAAGGGACAGCGAGGTGATTTGCTCCGGTCGGATGCGCCCGCGCGACTTCTCCACGACCCACTCGCGCAGGTTTGAAGAGCGATAGCCGAACACGGCGTCTTGCGCGAAGGGCGTCTGCGCGGCGGGCACGAGGCGGTCGCCGTCCGCGACGTAGTGGACATCGCCAATCGTGTGCCGCCCGCCCGCCTCGAAATGCGGGCAAAGCAAGATGGGCGGAAGGCGGCGACTCAACGCGCCGCCGAGCGCCTCGACTTCTTCCGGGAAATGGCCGCGCAAGGTCGAGTCGCTGCGGCTGATGACGATGAAGTCCTGCGCAAGCTCGGCGGCCACACGGGCGAGGCGTTCGCCAATCTCGCGGTTGATGCGGCACGCTTCCTCGACGGGGAACGCGCGCGAGTTGGTGAGCAGGTAGAAGCCCGGGCCTGGCTGTTGCAGCTCCGCGCGCAAGGCGGCTTCGCTCCACTCCGTCAGCACCGGGATGTCATGCACCGTCTGCGTGCCGGTCGGGTCGTCGTCGAGGACGACCACCTTGGTGGGATGCGCGGCGAGATGCGCGCGGATGGCGGGCAGCAAGGACTCGGGCCACGGTGGCGGGAGGTGCAAATCCTTTAGTTGAACTGGGGAATCTTGAATTCGGGCATCGGGCATCAGGCATTTGCCGAGGGCGCGGCCGAGCCGACGACCGGCGCGGCAATTTCCGATTTAGATTCTCGATGCCAGCTTTCACGATTTCCAATTCCCTACTTCCCAGTCATCTCCACGCGCACGCCTTGCGTTGCCGTTGCGTCGAGGAACACGGCGCGCTTGCCCTGCGTGCCTTGGTGCGGCTGCGGCGCGGTGGGCACGGGCGATTGCTTCATCGCTTCGCCCACGTCGTCCACGCGCAGGCAAAAGTGATGCAAGCCCGGCCCGTGCTGCGCGAGCCACGCGCGCAGCGGATGGTCGGGCGTGAGCGGCTCGACGAGTTGCAGGTGCGTGTTCCCGAGGTCGAGATGTGTGAGCCGCACGGTGCCGCCGTTGACGACCTCGCTGTAGAGCAGCGGGAACCCAAGCGCGTCGCGCCAAGTCTTCAGCGCGGCCTCCGTGTCGGGGACGACAATGGCGAGGTGGTCGAGTCCTTGGTGGTTCATGCGGCAGTTTGATATGCGTTCGCTACTTCTTCCCGGACGTTTCTAAACTTGAGCGTGTCTTCTTCATCAGCATTCCCGGTTGATGCTGTTACCCATCAAGGCTGGGAGCCCGTAATCTCCGCGCAGAGCTTGTAGAAGCTACGCTTGCGCTCCGAGCTAGTCTTCCAATTCACCGGCATGGATTGGTAGCCCTCATCAAATCCCTCGCCCTTCATCCGGTAGTCGAAATAGCCCCATGACGCGTGTTCGCCGACGGCGGCGATGAAGTTGTTCACCGGCTTGTCGAAGTCGAAGTGGTCGTCCTCGTTGAAAAGCACCGGCATCGTCCGCCACGTCGGCAACGCCCTAGTGAGCTTGACCATCTCGACGATGCGTTTGGGATCCTTGACCCCGTTGCCATGGATCAGCGCGAAGTCCGACACGGCGATCACCTCCGGTGTCGGAATGACGTTTCCGCTGAAGGAGGTTCCCACCAACAGTCGGCGCCCGTCGGCACCCTTCGTGTCGCGCACCCGCGCGATCAGTTCTTGAATGCGATGGATGCGGAGAATCTCCGGACGGTAGGTGGGATTCGCCTCGTTGTTGACCTCGATCAGCAGATTGCGCCAGCCGCCTGCGAGCAGCCAGCGGGTCGCGTTGTCGGTTGCCGTGCGAACGGCGTCCTCGTCACGGAAGCGAGGCGACTGGCCGAAGTAAAAGTAGCCGACGATGGGGACCATCCCCAGACGGTCCGCCTCGTCGAGCACGCGCTTCATCCGATCCAGAAATGCCGGACGCATCGAGCCGTCGGGGTTGAAGGCGTTGTTCTCCCAAGGCTGCGAGCGTGAGTAGCCTTCCGGTGACCCGCCCTGGAAATTAACCGTAAACGAGAGCAACCCGTGCTTGCGCCACTCCGGCATCATGGCGATGAACTCGCGCACGTTGCGTTCGGCGTCCCACTTGCCGGTGTCGGGATATTTCCAGCGCCCTGCTGTCTCGGGGTTCATATCGTCGAAGGTCGCCTGAACCATCCTCGAGTTCATGAGCAGGCCTTCGATGCGATGACCGCGCCACACGCGACCTGCGTAGGTCGGTTGGCCATTGATGTGGAAGTCCCCGCCGTGGATGGAGACGACAGTTGCGCCATTTGCGCGGCTGAACGCCCCTAACAAAGCGAGAAGGAGGATGAGTAACATGGCTCGTCCCGTTCTCTGCGGGCGCAGGGTGTCGGGAACAACGATGGCGAAAGGGGCGAGGCTTTGGTGGTTCATGGCTGGGTTGGTGATTTGATTTCGACACGGTCTCCTGCCGCCTTCGCGCGGCGGAGCAGTTCATCATGGATGCGCTTCGAGCTTTCGCGGAATTTCTTCTCGTTCGTGCGTTCCACTGCGGGCGGATTCGTGCCGTCGCCGGCGATGTCGCCCAGGCCCGCGCCCCAGTTGCCGAGCAGCACCCAATAGGTGGCCGAGTCTGAATGGTCCACGCCCTTCTGAACGAATTTGCCTTCGGCAAAAATCTTCCCCAGCCGGCTGCTCTTGAACTGGTTGAAATACTCCGCGCCCTTCGGCCCGCCGCTGACGATCCCGTGCTGGCCAATCGCGCCGGATTCGTAGTAGCGGATCACGCCGTCGCGCGCGCACATCTTCATGTAGGCGCAAGCGGCGGCGTCCTCGCGACAGTTCGCGACGTGCTCTGGGTGTTCGGGCGAACCCTGGTGCAGCGCGGAGTCCGTCCAGTGCGCGATGAAGCGGAGTTTCTTCAGCACGTCCAGGCGCTTCGTCGCGCGGCAATGGTTCACGAGGATCGCCGGCTCCGTCAGCGAGCCCCAGCACAGGACGTTGATGGGCGCGCCCACGGTCGGATAGCGGGCGAGGTCGGCGTAAGTCTTCGCGGCATCGTAGCGTTCGCCCGATGCCTTGATGCATGACTGGGTGAACCGGATGTCCAGTGGGTAGCCGCCGATGGAACGGTTGAGCGCGGCGACCTCGGCGCGATACGCGTCGCCGATGAAACGGTTCGCCCACGCGCCCTGATCCGGCGTGTCGCGATGCTCCTTGCGGTGCGTGCTGGCTACGACAATGCCGAGCGTCTCGAATTCGTTCGCCATCAGGAGATAGCCTGCCATGGCGGAAATGTCGTCGGGATCATTGACCGTGCCCATGTGCGTCGAGCCCTTCAACGTGCCGTCGCTCATGTCGGTGTAGATCCACACCTTCGGCTTTGCATCGGCTGCGGCTGCGGCATGGAGAGACACCGCGAGGAAGAATGCGGTGCAGAGTGTCGTGATAGAATGCGGCAGTTTCATATCAGGAAACGATGTCCACCGGTGCGCGGCGTTCGGCGGATTGATAAACCGCCTCCTGAACTGCGGTGGTGATCAGGTAATCTTCGCCGCTCGTCTCGAAGGGCTTCCCGTCCAGCAGCCGGTCAATGAAGTGGCGCTGCGTCGCATAAACGCAGTCACCGGCAAAGCCGCGCCGGTCGTGCGCGTAGTTCACTTCCGTTTCCGCGCCACCGAGTTTCTTCAGTGTGATGCGGCCATCCAGATGCAGGCGCAGGCTGCCCGCGCTGCCCTCGGCAAGGAACTCGCCGAAGGTGTAGCGGGCCTCGGGCAGCGGGCACGCGGGCTCGTTGTAACGGTTGGCGTCCCACTGGCCGCTGGCGCCGCTGGCGAACTCAAACACAAGCAGCCCGCAGTCTTCGCCTTTGATGACGGGATTGAGCCGACGCAGCCACGCGGTCACGCGCGCGATGTCGCCAGCGAGATAGCGGAACGTATCAATGAAGTGCAGGCCAGTCTCATAGACCAGCAGGCGCGGGTAATCGCGGAAAAAGGGCTGGCGCGGGATGTAGGCGTTCTCGCCCAGCCGTCGCCCATGCGGGAGCGGAAGTTCAGCGAGAACAACTGCCCAATCGCGCCCGCGTCGAGCAGCCGCTTGATCTCGCGGTGCCACGGCTGGAAACGGAAGTTCTCATGCACCATCAGGCGCGCACCAGCCCGCGCGGCGTTGGCCACGATGGCGTGCGCCTCGGCGAGCGTGGGTGCGAGCGGCTTCTGGCAAATGATGTGAACGCCGCGCCGCGCAGCCTCGGCGCACATCTCCGCATGCGACGGCGGCGGCGTGATGACATCCACGAAGTCCGGCTTCTCCACGTCGAGCATCTCGCGCCAGTCGGCATAGCACTTCGTCAGGCCGAACTTGTCGGTGATCTCCTTGGCGCGCGTCGCGTCGCGATTGCTGAACGCGACGATCTCGACCTCGGGAATCCGCTGCCACGCCTCGTATTGAAAGTGGCTGAAGTAGCCCGCGCCAATGCAGACGCCTTTCAACCTGGGTTTGTTAGGAACTGAGCTCATGTGCAGGAATGGTATCAGGCCGAGGCGGGTTCCTCGATCTTGCGCGCGGGATCCACGACCACCCAACACAGGGCGGCGAGCACGCTGAAGACCGCGATGAGGTAGAAGAAAACGTTGCCGCTGCCCGTCTTCTGGAGCAGGGCCGAAAGCAAGAAGGTGGCGCAGACCACCAGATAACGTTCGTGGATCCTCACGGATGGGGAAGACCTTCCATTGCAAACGCCCGGCACGGGCAGCCGTCCCCGCCCTCGATTTTCAGCGGCGCAGCGACGAAGAAGACTTTCTGCTCCGTGAGCGCGCCGAGATTTGTCAGCCCCTCGACGATGGTCACATTCGCGCCGAGGAGGATGTGGTGGATGCGCGTGAGCTCGTCGCGGTTGTTCACATCTGCCACAGACGGCGGCTCGACACCAAGGAGGTTGACGCGTTTCTCCACGCACCAGTGGGCGAGGTCGTCGGCGATGCGCGGGAAGTTGTCGCGGTAATGTTGCGGATTGCCAACGTGCCGCGACCAGCCGGTGCGCAGCAGGAGCGATTCGCCGGGCTGAAATTTCGCGGCCACATCGCCGAGGTGTGCGACCGTGATGAGCGACTTGTCCGCGAGGCCGTCGAGGTTCACCACCCACGCCCAGCCGGTGCAGCGTTCGAGGCGGGTGCGGTCAATCGTGCCCGGGCCGGCGGCGAAGTGCGTCTGCGCGTCCATGTGCGTGCCCGCGTGCGAGTAGAGATGGAGCGTGCGCGCGTTCCAGCCGTCGCGCTCGACGGTCTTCGCTTGCTCCCAATCCACGCCGCGCATGCCGGGGCGCATCGTGAGCGTGAGGTCAACGAGGCGCATGGCGGCTCACAGTCGCGCGATGACCAAGTCGGTCATCTGCGTGGTGGAAAGTTTCCCACACATGTCCGGCGTGCGGTTGGCGGGGTCGGCGAGGACGGTTTCCACGGCTCGGCGGATGAGCGCTGCGCCGCGCACCAGTTCCGCATCGCCAAGCCATTCGAGCATGAGCGCGGCGGAGAGGATGGTGGCGATGGGGTTCGCGATGCCCTTGCCGGCGAGGTCCGGCGCGGTGCCGTGCGAAGGTTGGAACAGGCCGCAGTCGTCGCCCAAATCGGCGGACGGAGCCATGCCCATGCCGCCGACAAGGCCCGCGCCGAGGTCGCTGAGGATGTCGCCGATCATGTTCTCGGTGACAAGCACATCGAAGGTCTCCGGGCGCTGCACGAGGTAGAGCGCCATTGCGTCCACGTAGATGTGGCTGGCCTGCACGTCGGGAAACTCGCGCGCGACAGCGTCGAACACGGAGCGGAAGAAAACCATCGAGGGCAGGACGTTGGCTTTGTCCACGAGCGCGCATTTGCGACGGCGGGTGCGCGCCAGCTCGAAGGCCTTGCGACAGATGCGCTCGGCCCCGCGACGCGTGATGCGGAGCACGTCGCGCACTTCGCCCGAGGAGGTGTCGTTTTGCGAGAGCCGCGCGGAGAAGAGGCCTTCGCAGTTCTCCCGCACGATGACGAAGTCAATTTCACCCGCGCCGTGTCGCTTCAACGGCGTGTCGTCCGCGTGGTAGAGGCGGATGGGGCGGATGCCGGCGTAGAGGTCGAGCTGCTCGCGCAGGTCAATCTGCGGCGTCATCTCCTTGCCATTGGGCCAGCGCACGCTGGGCAGGCCCATTGCGCCCAGCAGCACGGCGTCGGCAGCGCGGCAGGCGTCAAGGGTCTTGGCCGGGAGCGGGTCGCCATGGCGGAGATACTCGGTGGCACCGACGGAAAATTCCTCCAAGCGGAAAGTCACACCAGTGAGCCGCGCCTCGACCGCGCGCAGCACGCGAAGCGCGGCGGCGGTCACGTCCACGCCGATGCCGTCACCGGGCAAAACCGCGATGTTGAAAGTCCGGGGCGTCGTGGCGGTGGACGCGAGGTTGTTCACTGGCGGCGAAGCTAGCGCGGCGACGCCGTCACGGGAAGCTCCAGCCGGAAGGGCGGCAGTTGGCATGGGAGGAAGATTAAGGGCGCACGACTGCCAGCCAGTCCTCGTTGGCCTCGGCGGGCGGATTGCCGAGCACGACTTTGCCCCCGCCAGCGACCGACTTGACGGAACCTTCGCGCAGAGCACCGCCGGTGCGCGGGTTGAGCCACTTCACGCTGAAGGAGCCTTTGGCCGCGCTCAAATCCAGCTCGCTGGTGCCGCCGCTCGGCAGATACACGAGATAGACCTTGCCGGCTTGGGCGAAGCAGAACTTCGAGTTGTCGTCCTTCGTGTTGCCGATGAGCGCATTGCTGCTAGTCATGTCCGCGAAGGGGATTTTCTCCGTGCGGAAGAAGTCGAGAGCGATGCGGCAGTAATCCCACGACTTGTCGCGGCTGCGGAAGTCCTGGCAAACGAGGTCATTCTCCGCGAGCTGGTAGCCGAAGTAATATTCCACGCCCGCGCCTCCGGCCATGAAGTGGCCCCAGAGCGTGAGCTTGCGGATGTCGTGGAGATCGTAGGCTTTGGTGGGCGTGGCCTTGTCGGATGGGGCGTTTTCGACCGCGCCCTTTTTCTTCGCGTTGGGATTGGGCCGCTCGACGGCCTGGCCGCCGAAGCCTTGGTAGCCGGGGTCGGGCGGCACGCCGAGGCTGGCGGAGTTTTGCTCGTCGTTGGCGACGACCCACAGACGGCCCGCCAGCGCGGAAGCCCGCAGCCACTGGAGCGTGCGCTGATGCACGGCGGCCCAACTGTTTTGCAGCGACACGCCCGTGAGCAGCGACTTGTCGCCGAGCAGCGGCTTATAGACGAGTTCCTGCTCCGGCGGGAACGTGTGCAGGACGATGTTGTGCCGGTAAGGGTCGGTGTCGTGGAGGAACTTCACCATGTCGCGCACCTCGTCGGTGGACTGCGTGTTCTCCTCGCCGATGTTCCAGTTGAGCGCGAGCGCGTGGCTGAAGCGCGCGATGAGTTCGCGGCAATACAGCTTACGCTCGGGGCCCAGCTTCCCGCCGTCGAGGGCTTCGGGCAGGTTCACTTCCTTGCGGGCGGGGCCGAGGCGATTGTCGTCGGACTCGTTCTCTTGCAGTTTGAAATGCAGGTAGAGGCCGAGCTGCGTGGCGTGGTCGAACACGACGGCCCACTGGTCGAGCTTCGAGCAGTCGTAGTTCAGCTTCCCGTCGCGCTCGACGAACGGCCACACGTTGTCGCCATCGCCGGCGGCGTTGTAGGTGAGGAAGGAGAAGGCGTTCACGCCCTTGCCCGCGAGGTAGTTCAGCGCGCCGATGAGGGCCTTGCCTTTGCCGTCGCGCCACGTCGGGTCGCCCGCGCGCCAGTCGCGGAGGTGCGGCGCCCAGTCCTTGAGCGGCACGCCCGCTTTGAGCGCAACGGTGTTGTCGATATCCACGTAGGCCAGCATCGTCTCCGGCGAGTCGGGACCGGCTTTCAGGAAATACTGCTTCGAGCCGGCGAACTGGAGGTGATGCTTGCCGACGTAAGTGAGCCGCCCGTGCGCGCGGAAGTCGCGGCCCGTCTTGTCCGTCGCCGCGACGGTGAACGTGCCCTTCACGCCATCAAACGGCGCGACCGCTTGCCCGCCACCGTCGAGCGCCGCCTTCGCGCCGCGCCGGAAGGAGACGGTGTAATTCCACTTGCCGGTCTTGTCGGGCGAGAGATGCGCGCGCCACTTGGTGCCGGACTCGGCGGAGGAATTGCCCGCGTTACCATCGGCCGCGAAGTAGCCGGGCACGGTGTATTTCGGCGAGCCCGACTCGTGCGTGAACGTGACGTTGAACGCGAGGTCGGTGAAGGGATTCGGCTGCGTGTCGCGCTCGGCGGCGAACGGCCCGTCCAGTGTGAGCGTGACCTTGTGCCATTGCTTCAGTTCGCCGGTGACGGCGACGGCGGCCTTGCCGTCGGGCTGACGAGGCAGCACGAGCGGTGCGGCCGCAGTTTTCGCAGCGGCTACAGGGGCGGGTTTGGCTGCGGCGAGTTTCGCCACTGCCGCCTTGGTCGCGTCATCGGCGGGAGCGAACTCCACCCGGGCGATGCGCGCACGGCTGAACTCCTTGCCGTCCTTGGAGGCGATTTGCGAGGCCAGCGACACCGTGTCGCCGGGCTTGAGCGAGATGCTCTTCCAAGTGGTGGCGAACTTCGGCCCTTCCTCGAACTGTTGTGCGCTCAGCGGCGCGGTGAAGCTGCCGACGGCCTGGCCATTGAGGGTGACTTGATAAGTGGACTGGCCGTCCTCCTCGCCGACAGCGGCAAGCGTCACATCATAGCGTCCGGCAGGAAACGGGAACGCGGCCTGTGCCTGACCGTTCTTGGTTTGAGCGGGGTTCAGCGCGAGCCATTTGCCCTTGTCGAGGTAGTAGCCCTTGGCGTCGGCCATGAAGGCGGGCGCATTGAGGCTCAAAGCACCACGCTCGCCAACCGTCAGTGCGGCTGCCGGGGCCGGGGCTGGGGCGGCGGCGGACGGCGCGCTCTCTTGATAGCCCGGCGGCCGCCACTTCGCGTCGCGGGCGAGGGCGATTTGATCCACCTCGATGCCGTCTTCGCGCATGGACATGAGCAGCTCGTGCGCGCCGGGCGTGGCGACGTCGAGCCAAAGTTGCATGGGCACGCCGGTGTGGACTTGCTCGGTGCGCTGCTTGCAGTCCCAGTGCCACCCGTTCTTCTTGACCGTCTGCCAACGCGCACCGCTGGCGGGCCACTGGCCATTCAGGCCGAAGTGCAGGCCGTTGTCCTCGCTGGTGGTCGAGTAGGCGCGCACCCAGACGTAGTAACGACCGGGCTGCGCGACGGAAATCTTGTAGGCCAGCACGGCCATTTTGCCGCCTTCGTTGATGAAGTTCTCGCCCTGCACGAGCTTGTCGCTGTGCGAGCGCCGCGTGTCGGGCAACAGCTCGACATAGGCCCCGCCGCTCGCGCCTGCGAGGTGCGCGGGGTCGCCGTCGGGCTCCACCTTGGGCACGGCCTTCGCGGACGTGATGTGCCACGCGCGCTTCTCGGTGAGCGTCTGTCGGTGGAAGTGCTCGGCCTCAACCATCACGACGCCGTCGCGCTCGGCAGCGAGCGCAGCGGGCGGGGTTTGTGGCTGAGTGAGGTCGGCACCTGAGAGCAGTGGTGCGAGGAGGACGGGAAGTAACAATGACAGGAGGCGCATGAGGGGTGAGTGCTGAACGAGGGCTTTTAGGGTGGAGCGAAGCGGTCAGAAGGAGGCCGCGTGGTCCATGAGCCACTCCGCATCGAGGTTGTTGGGCGAGGCGTTGTTGTTGCCGCCGGGCGGCGTGGGCTTGGGCACGGTGCGCGGGTCGCGCCACTTATGAATCTCAGAGTGCCCATCGGCAAATGACATTCCGGTGGCATCGTTGTGATACTGGGAGGGGTAGTTTCCGATGGCATACTGAGCGGGCACCTTGGGCGGGCCGAAGCCGGTCATGCGGATGACAAAGTTGCCGTCGTTGATGTGCGTGTCGTGCTCTTCGATGAACACCATCAAATCCGACGGACTGGGCACCGCGATGTCGCCCATCCGCCGGAAAATGCGGACGCCGGCCGTGAGCGCCGAGCCGGAAGTGTCAGAGCCGACATACTGGTTCATAGACATGGTGCGCACCCGCGGCACACCGTTGAAGACCGTCTTGTCTGCCGGGCACTTGTATACTTGGGCGTTCTTGCTGACGTAGCGGCCAAGTTGACCGCTGAGCATGAGGGCCGCGTCGGTTTGAGTGACATCGGTGCCTGCCATCCAACCCAGCACCCAGGTGCGGTTGGCATTGGCGGGGTTGATGACGTTGCCCTGCGAACCCATGTTGCCTGGCACACCGTCGTCGTGGTCGCCCGCGTAGATCACCCAGCCCAGTGCAAGTTGCTTGTTGTTGTTCAGACACTTGATGCCTTGGGCCTTGGCTTTCGCCTTCGCGAGCGCGGGAAGAAGCATGCCCGCCAAGATGGCAATGATGGCGATGACGACAAGGAGTTCGATGAGGGTAAAACCCGCGCGGCGAAGGTGCAGCGGGAGCGGGTGGGGCGGTTGGGTTTGCATGGCGGGGTGTTGGTTTGACTGGGTGCACTTTCCCCATTCGCGACAAGCAACAGGGACAACAGCGATGGCTGAACTTAACAACGGGGAAGTCATCCCGCCATGTGGTATGCCACATTGTTCTTGTGGTTTTGCGGCTCGCTCCGTATTTGGTGTCGCCATGCCAAAGTCACCCGTTCGCCGACCCCGCTCCGGCCCCGCCCGGACCGTCGCACTCTTGGTGGAAACCTCGAACCGCTACACGCGCGAGCTGCTGCACGGCGTGCGGGATTACGCGCGGGACGCCGGCGGCTGGGTGGTGCACCTCTCGGAGCAAGGACGCGGCGATGGCCCGCCGCCTTGGCTCCAAAACTGGACCGGCCACGGCATCATCGCACGCATCGAGAACGCCGACACGGCGGCCGCCGTGCAACGCAAGAATCTGCCGGTCGTGAATGTCAGCGCCTCGGGACTGGCGGAGCAATATCCCACAGTCATCAGTGACAGCGCGGGCGTTGCGAAACTGGCCGCCGAGCACCTGCTGGAACGCGGCTTCCGGCACTTCGGCTACTGCGGCGACGGGCGGTTCGCCTGGTCTGCCAACCACGGGCGGAACTTCGCCGCGCATCTCCAGCGCGCCGGGCACGATTGCGCTTTCTATTCGAGCGCGCCGGCTGACTTCCGCGACCGGGACGCCGAGTGGGCGAAGCTGACGGCGTGGCTGATTTCGCTGCCCAAGCCGGTCGCTGTAATGACTTGCTACGACATTCGCGGGCAGCAGGTGCTGGACGCCTGCCGGGCCTTGCGATTGCGCGTGCCCGACGAGGTGGCCGTCATCGGCCAGCACAACGACGACCTCCTCTGTGAACTGTGCGACCCACCGCTCTCCAGCGTCATCCCGGACGCCCGCCGCGCCGGCTACGAAGCCGCGCGGTTGCTCGCCCGCCTCATGGGCGGCCAACGCGTCGCGGCAGGTGTGCATGCGATTGCGCCCATCGGCGTGGCCGTGCGGCGCTCGACCGATGTCATCGCCGTCGAGGACCCCCGCGTGGCGGTGGCCGTGCGCTTCCTGAACGACCACTTCGTCGAAGCCATCAATGTGGACGAATTGGCACGGCTGGCGGGAATGTCGCGGACTCGTCTGGAGCGTCAGTTCCGCGCCTTCTTTGGCCGGAGCCCTTACGACTACGCGCTGCAACTGCGCCTGCGCCGCGCGCGCGAACTGCTCGCCAGCTCGGACTTGCTCATCAGCGAAGTCGGGACGCGTGTCGGCTTCAGCACTCCGGAGTATTTCAGCGCCATCTTCAAAAGCCACTCCGGCAAGTCGCCCAAAGTGTTTCGGCGGCAGACAGCGAGTCGGGGCCAACTCCGACCAGTGACGCGATAGCACAACTTAAATACGGGATGCCACATGGCGACACGAAGCTGCTGCTCGCGCGGCGGCTGGTCGAGCGCGGCGTGCGCTTCGTGCAGGCCTATCCGAACGACCAGTGGGACGCGCGCAAGGACCTCCGCGAAAACCACGACAGCCTCTGCGGCATGACTGACCGGCCCGTGGCCGCGTTGTTGCTGGACTTGAAGCGGCGCGGACTGCTCGACCAAACGCTCGTGGTTTGGGGCGGCGAATTCGGCCGCCTGCCCGTCAGCGAGAAAGGCGTCGGCCGCGAACACAATCCCTACGGCTTCCCTGATGTGGATGGCCGGCGGCGGCATCAAGGGCGGAACCTCTTTCGGCGAGATCGACGAGCTGGGCTACAAACCCTAGCGAACTCCGTTTCAATCCCCGACCTGCACGCAACCATCCTCCACCTGATGGGCCTCGACCACGAGCGGTTGACCTACCAGCACAACGGCCGCGCCTTCCGCCTCACCGACGTGAGCGGCGACGTCATCCAGCTGCTGCTCGCGTGAAGTCTGGACGGCACCTCGTGACCTGATTCCTCCGCCCCGTTGTCCGCGATGCCGACAGTGCAGGCGCGGGAGCGTTCCCACGCCTTGGGCATGCGGCTTCGCAGTGGCGCTTTTCGCCAGAACCGGGTTGTCGCCGCGCGGAGAGCACGGTAAGAATGCCGCCCATGTTAGCCAAGGTTTGCTCCGCCGCCGTGCAGGGCATTGAGGCGTATCCCATCGAGGTGGAGGTCAATGTCGGCTGGGGCGAGACGAACATCGCCATCGTCGGGCTGCCGGATGCCGCAGTGAAGGAGTCGCGCGACCGCGTGAGCACGGCGATGACGAACTCCGCGTTTCACTTCCCGATGGGGCGCACGACCATCAACCTCGCGCCCGCCGACGTGCGCAAGGAAGGCCCGAGCTTCGACCTGCCCATCGCCATCGGCTGGCTCGCCGCCAGCGAGCAGATGAAAAGCGCCGTGCTGGACAATTACGTCCTCGTCGGCGAACTCGCGCTGACCGGCGCGGTGCGACCCGTGAAAGGCGTGCTGCCCATCGCGTTGCGCGCGAAGCTGGACGGGCGCAAGGGCGTCATCGTGCCGCGGGACAACGCGCCGGAAGCGGCGGTGGTCGCGGGGTTGGACGTGATTCCGATTCAGAATTTGCGCGAGGCCGTGGGCCTCCTCGAAGGCGAAGTCGCCATCACGCCGCTGAAGGTGGACTTGGCGAAGCTCTTCGACTACGCGGGCGACGACGCAGTGGACATGGCGGATGTGCGCGGGCAGGAGTCGGTGAAGCGGGCTTTGGAAATCGGCGCGGCGGGCGGGCACAACATGCT
>SXTU01000132.1 GCA_005791875.1 Verrucomicrobiales bacterium | reverse complement strand
CGACCGTTGCCATCCATGATGATGGCGATGTGCGTGGGAATGTTCGCCTTGGCTGGCGGGCTGAGTTGGGGCGCGTGACTGCTCATGTCGACAGCGCAGTGTATTTCCGCCGCGCGGCTGCGTCCACGCGCAAGTGTGCAAGTGCGGGGAAGGCAGGACACCAAAAGATTTGGGGCCCCATCCTGCGTTTCCCTGAAACACACTGTGCTCCACTGCGTCTGCCTCTCTGTTGCCATGAAAAACCAATTCCACCTGGCTCCGCTGTTGCTCGTCACCACCCTGTTCACCGCCGCCTGGCCCTGTTCTGCTGCGAACTGGCCCGCGTGGCGAGGCGCGAATGCTGACGGCATTTCCACCGAGAAAAACCTCCCGGTGAAATGGAGCAAGAGCGAGAACGTTCGCTGGCGCATCCCTCTCCCGGAGGCCGGCAACTCCACACCGATCGTCTGGGGCAAGCGCATCTTCGTCACGCAGCCCGTCGGCGAGCGGCGCACGCTCCTGTGCCTCAACCGCGCGGATGGCAATACGCTCTGGCAGGCCGGCGTCGCCACGAAGGAGAAGGAGCCGACGCACGGAACGAACCCGTATTGCTCGGCGTCGCCGGTGACGGATGGCGAGCGCGTGATCGTGTCGTTCGCGAGCGACGGGCTGTTCTGCTACGACTTCAGCGGCAAGGAACTTTGGAAACGCACGGACCTGGGCCGGCAGATTCACATCTGGGGCGCGGCCACGTCACCCGTCATCCACGGCAACCTCTGCTTCCTCAACTTCGGTCCCGGCGAAACGACTTATCTCCTCGCGGTGGACAAGAAGACCGGCAAGACCGTTTGGAAGAACGACGAGGCCGGTGGCGACGCTGGGGAACCACCGGCCGCGCCCAAAGATCCCCCGGCCGACAAAAAGGCCGCTGCAACGCGCGGCAAGTGGCTCGGCTCGTGGACGACACCGGTGATGATCAACGAAGGCGGCCGCGACTCGTTGCTCATGTCCTGGCCCGACCGGCTTTGCTCACTCGATCCCGCGACGGGCAAGGAGCGCTGGAACTCCAAGGGCCTGACCCCGCTCGTTTATACCTCGCCAATCCACGCGAACGGCATCGTGGTCGCGATGAGCGGCTTCGGCGGTTCGGCGCTGGCCGTGCGCACGGGTGGTTCGATAGACGTGACCACTTCGCACCGGCTCTGGCATCACCCGCGCTCGCCGCAACGCATCGGCTCCGGCGTGATTCACGAGGGTCACATCTACATCCACAACGACCCCGGCACCGCCATGTGCCTCAACCTCGAGACCGGCAAGGAAGTCTGGAACGAACGCCTCACCAGCACTGCGGCCACCGGCGCGAACTGGAGCAGCGTGCTGCTGGCAGACGGCAACTGCTATACCATCACGCAAGGCGGCACGTGCTTCGTCTTCAAGGCGAGCCCCACGTTCGAACTGCTCGCGACGAACCCGCTGGGCGAGCGCTCGAACAGCTCCATCGTCCCCTCGAACGGCGACCTGCTCATCCGCACTCACAAGTCGCTCTGGTGCATCGGCGGGAAATAGGTTGCAGGCTAGAAGCTACTTGCCAGCCCGTCGCAGAGCCGCCTGAGCGCGTTGCGCCCGCGCCACGGCGAAGGCCTCGGCCTCCACCTCCCAGCCGCACAGTATCGGAGCGGTGCTGGCCGCGAGCGGTCCAGCGCGGGGAACAAATTCCAGCGTCATGGCCCCAGCGGCCTCGATGAGCTCAAAGGATTTCACCACCGCGCGACGCGGCCCGCCCGCTTCTTTCGCAACGTCAAAATCCTTCAACACCACACGGCCTTGGAGCCTCACGTCGAACACGCGCTGCCCGGCGGCAATCTCGTCCGGCTCCGCGAAATGCAGCCGCACGTTGAAGCGGCGCGGCGGCGCGGGCGCGCGTTCGCCGAGGGCCAGCGGCGCGAAGTTTGCACACGCACTGCGGCCCGCCATGCCGAGATACGCGAGCGCTTCGCCGGCAATGCGCGTGCGGTTCATTTGGAAGTTGATGCCGAGGGTCTGCGGATCCAGCCCCGCCGCGCGCAGTGTCGCGAGCGGGATGGCCATCTCGACAGTGAAGCCCGCGTCATCCAGCCGTGCGGCACTACTCCACGCGCCGGTCCACGCGGGGTTCTCCGGTGAAGTGCGGCCGACCCGCAGCGCCTGGAAGTGTTCGTTCGCGCCGCTGACCGCGAGGTGAAGGACCTTCTCCCCGGCGGCATCGGTGAGGAACAACTCCCACGAGTCGTCCGTGAAAACATCTTTGACCGGCGCGGCGGTGCGGCTCGGCTTGGGCATCAGCGAGCGGTGGCCGGGAATCGGCGGGCGAGTGGCCGCGCAATAGAACGTCTGCGCGTCGTGCGCGAGCCAGACGCGGGTCTTGGTGTGCGGCAGCGTGGCCAGCGGCGGGCCGAGCCACTCGCGCGGCGCAAGCGCGGCGTCGAGCTGCGGCGGCACGGCGGAGGCGACGGGTCTGAGCGTGGGGAGAAAGTCCAGTTGCAGACTCGCCTTGCGGATGCCGCGGATGCCCGAGGCGTAAATCCACGGCTGGCTCGTGCCGGTGAACGCGGTGTGGTCCGCGTTGAAGCGGTAGGGACCGAGCGCCGGGTCGAAGTCCACGGTGAGCGGCACTTGCAGGCCGGCGCTCGTGGCGATGGGCCACACGCCGGGGCGCTGCGCGTCTTCGTAGGTGCCCGGCACGCGTGCATAGCCCATCGCCTCGTGCGGCGCGAGCGGGCGCGGCCAACCGAGCCAGAGGGTGCCGTCGTCGCTGCGGCGGTCGCCGAACGCGCCGAGGTTCAGCGCGGCCTGGCGCACAACGGTGTCCACCGTGCGCTCGTGGAAGATGGCCCAGTCCTCGTGCAGCCGCGTCTCTGCCGGAGCCAGCACGACGCTGGTGCGGAAGGGATAATTGCAGACGCACCGCGATTTCGCTTCGGACGCGATGACCAGGCCTTGCGAGACCGTGGTGCTTGGGCCGCATGCGGCGGAGATGCCGACGTAAGTGCGCAAGCCGCTGTCGTCCTCGAAGTCGTAAATGCCCAGCACCTTCGCCGCGCCCGGGCGCTTGATGACGCTGTTCAGCGAGAAATCCATCCCGCCGCACAGGCCCGTGCCGGTGTGGAAAAAGCGCGGCCCCGGCTCGCCGGTGAGCGGGTGTTCGCGCAAGAGCGAGCTCACGCCAGCGTCGAGCTTCGACGGGTAGGGCTTCACCTTCACCTTCGGGGCGGCGGCAAATGCACCGACGACGTTTGTGAGCGCGGCGACTTTGGCGCCGGCGGTCAACGTGACGTTGGCCCAGCCGTTGTTGATGCCGTCAGCCACCGCGTCCGCGAACAAGTGGCTCTGGCGGATGCGTTCCACCGGGCGGCCATCGTGGGAGTTTAGCGTCGCAGCAAAGCCGAAACTCTCCGGCGACTGGCCGTTGAGTTCGGGGATTTTCGCCCACGGCATGCGCACTACGGTGAGCGAGCCGCCGGCTTCGTGCGTGCCAGACACGCGCACCAGCGGCGTGGCACCCGTGCCCGACGCGAGGGACGCGGGCGTGTTCGCATCGGGCGCGGGCGTGACGCGAAGCTGGAACACGCCGGGTTCGTAAAGCCCATAGCGCGTCGCGGCCGGGCGGAAGTCGAAGAACAAATCCCATTCGTCCAGCTCAGTGACGGCCGGGTCCTGCGTGCGAAGCGTTACGACCAGCCCGTCGGCGTCGCGCGCGAGCGTGAGCTGGCCGGAGTGCCGGTCGTCCACGGGCAGCTTCCACGACTGCATAGTTTGTAGCGCGACCGTCGGTGCGGCGTTGAGCGGACCGAAGATGCGCCGCTGCGCGCCGGTGCGGGCGTCCAGTTCGATGCATCCTTGTCCTGTGCGAAAGCAGCCGGGGCCAAGGTTGAGGAAGACACTTTCGTCCGTGACGCGGATGTTGCGGAAGTGGTGGCGACCCAACTCCGCTGACCAGACCAGCTCGGTGTGATTGATGAGGTCGCGGCTCATCCTCATGTCCAGCGAGTAGCGGGGGATCGGGCGCGTCCAGAGATTGCGCCCGTTGTAGGCGTCCACGGCGGTGAGCACGTTCTCGCCAAGCACGAAGTAGCGGCCAAACGCGGCGGGCGCGCGGGCGTTGCCGTTCTTCAAGTCCGTCACCTGCGCAGTGGACGGGCCGCCGAACCAGAGCATCCGCAGCGGCCACTTCGCGCGCTGGTCCGCGACGAGGTCGGTGTCCCAATCGAGCGCGCCCGGCAGGCGGCCACGCACGAGATAAGGCCCGCTCGGCGAGACGCGAATCTCATCCTCCGGCGCGCCGGTCTCGCGCAGCAGCGCGGCAGCGGCCACGGAGTCGGTGCCACTAAAAAGCAGCACGCCGCCGCACGGGCGCACCATCCGGTAAAGGTCTTTGGCCGACCACCCTTGCAGCGGCCCGGACACGATAATGGCGTTGGCGAAGTATTGGGCGAAGGGAAGGCGATCCGGACGCTCCGCTGCCTGCACCTGCACGCGCGAGCCGTATTGTGCTGTCGCGTGGAGGAGCCACAAACGCAGCCTGCCAGCGATAAGAGGAGTGCGGACGACGGAAACAGTGAGCAACTGCGTCTGATCCATGAGCGGGCGGAGGATGGCGCCCTCGTCATCGCCGAGCACGAGTGCGAAGCCACGGTCCATGCCGGTCTCACGCAACCGCGCCAGCACCGGTGCGAACGCGGGAGGAGCGGGCGCAGCATGCGATGGAGGAGGCATCTTAAACAGTTGCGGCGCGGGCGGGTCGGGCGCGGGCGCGAAGCAGTAAACATGGCCGCGCGTGGTGGCCGCGATGATTTGGCCGTTCGCAACGGCGAGTTCGCGCACTTCGCCCTCCACGCTGGCGCGCCACAGCTCGGTGTTGTTCGCCGGGTCCACGACTGCGACCGCGCCGTCGAGACCCAGCACGAGTTTCCCGCCGGCCATGACGAGGCAGAACGCGTTACGCCCGACCATCTTTCCCTGATGCACCAGCACGCTGGCCTTGCCACGCTCCTGCTTGATGGGCGGACGGCCTGGCACCGGCGGCTTGGCTGGCAGCGGTGAGATTTGCGGAATCTCGCCACGCATGAAGGAGACGAACTGGCCGTTGGTCATCTTGTGCGAACGCAGACCCAGCGTGCCGGCGCGATGGATGGAGCTGATGTGGAACTTGTCACCGTCCACGATGACCGAGTGGCCGCCCTCGCCCGCGCGCGGCTCGGCGAAGAGCAGCTTGCCCGTGCGCCGGTCGAATCCTGCGGGCATCGCGTAGCCGTTCGGCACGAGCAGCACGTCGCGATTCGCCGCCAGCGCGCCCTGCGGCGTGAGGCCGTAGATGCCGAAGTCGCCGTCGTGGACGCCGTGCTCGAGGTTCGGCGCGTTGTCGGGCGTCATCAGGTGGTTATAGTCCATGCCGGCGAAACCGCTGGTGTCATTGCACCAAATGACCTTGCCCGTGGCGGCGTCGAGCGCCCAGACGTAGATGCCCTCGTTCGCCCA
Source organism: Verrucomicrobiales bacterium (assembly GCA_005791875.1). Classification (GTDB taxonomy): domain Bacteria; phylum Verrucomicrobiota; class Verrucomicrobiia; order Limisphaerales; family SXTU01; genus SXTU01. The sequence goes on along the minus strand of SXTU01000132.1, from coordinate 15,381 downwards.
CATGCCCGCGACGCAATACGCCACACCGCCGTCCACCAGCACGCCGGTGCGAATGGGCCAGCGCGAAATCATGCGGTCGTTGCCGACGCATTGGTCTGGCTGCGGCGCAGCACGGAAGGTCCACAGCCGCCGGCCTGACCCTGCCTCAACGCAATAAACCGCTCCATCATCTGAGCCGAAGTAAGCGCGCCCATCGGCAATCTGCGGCGCGACGCGCACCGGCCCGCCGGTGGTGAGATGCCAGCGCGCCAGCCCCGTGCGTTCATCCACCGCGCGCACGGTGTCGTCCGTCGAGGAGCCGAAGCAAACCACTCCGGCGCCGACCACCGGCGACGGCGCGTAGTCGAAGTCGAGCCGGTTGAGCATGATGACATGGGGCGGCGGTCACGCGGGGGAGGGCCGTTGCGTGGCGACGTGCTGCCATGCGAGGCGGAGCGGCAGCGCGGGCGCGTCCGCCGTGATGCCCGAGCGGCTGATGTCATGCCGGTGCATCGGCCAGTCGGCGGCTTGCGCCTGCCCCGCGAGATTCAGCAGGAGAGCACCAAGCGCCAAAGGGATCAGTGGTTTCATAGCAATAGCCAGGGCAAGATGCGGGCCGCACGAGCTTCCCAGAGTCGACAGGAGCGCCAACGAGCAATCGCCCGGCAATCGCCCGGCCCCGAGTCTGTCGTGGGGCCGCGAGCCGGTTCATCGCACCGTGAACGAAATCCCAATCTCCGGCTCGACCGACGGCAGCGCGCGCTGCAGCAAGTTCACCTCGAAGGGCCGCGCGAGGCTGTTGCCGGCGTGGTCCTCGATCGCTGTGCCCACGCGCAGTTCATGCGGACCGGTGGCCCAGGCTTTCTCCGGCACAAACCGCCACTCCTGTTCTCCGCGCTCGACGCCGACTTCACCACTCACCACGCCTGCGCCCGCCGTGACGCGGAGCTGACGGTTGAGCGTCGCCCAGTCGAGCGGGTGTGGAAGCACCACACGCAGCGCGTCGCGCGTGCCGGCTGCGGGTGAGTGGACTTGCCAGCTCTTGGTCGTGAGTTGCTCGTGCAACGCCGAGACAGCGCGGAAAGTTTTCGTCACGTCGCCGCCCATCGGCGTGCCGCGTGCAGAAGGCCAGCGCCCGTCAATGACGAGCCGGTAGTCGCCGCCCTCGGTCAGCACGGGGCCGAACTCGACGTTGAGATTCACGCCGGTCTTCTGTCGGCCGGGATGAAACCAAAGCGTGAGTCGGCGTCCGTCCGCCGACCACAGCTCTGTCTCGCGGAACGGCGCTTCCACGAGCTTGTCGCGCGTATCGGTGAGGCGGCAGTGGTTGAGGAACACGCCCGTGGCCATCGGCTCGGAAAAGACGAGGTAGAACTTGAGGTGGTTCGCGGGGAGACGATCGCTCGTGGGGTAGATGGCGAGGAGTTTGGGTGCGGCGGCGGCGGCGGGCACGGGCGTGCGATGCTCGGCGCGGAGGCTGAAGCCGGGGAGTTCGAGTCGCGCGGTGTAAGTCTGGCCCGGCAACAGCGGCAAGCTCGGGCGGAACCGGAGCTGCGCGCCTTGCAGTGAGTAAATGCCGGCGAGTGGAGGCACGCCGGGTTTCGCCTCGCCAAGCCAGAGGCCGAACCACGGCTGCGCGGCGCGGGCAAGTTCGCCGACGGAGTCGTTGGGCCAAGGTGATTTCCCAGCAGCGTCAGCGACGAGTGTGATGGCGAGCGGGTTGCCTGGGTCCGCCTCGAAACGGAGGGCCGGCGCAGCGGCAGATGCCGAGACTACCGCAACAGCCCACACGAACAGAGAAAGCCCCCAGCCCTCTGGGCAGCGAGGCGGAAGATTGAGCCTCCTCACGTCGGCTGCTACCGCCGCGCTCACGGCAGCGGCGCAATCTCGAGCGTGAGTGCTGTGCCTTGCTCCCGCAGGACCACGACCTCGGTGTTGCTCAACTTGTCCACGTGCAACGCGCCGAAGAGGCTCTCCACGATCTCGATGCCGTCGGGTCCCTTTGGCTGCTTCACGTCGCGGCGCACGGCTTTCTGGTTGATCTTCGTCTCGTCGTGGACCTTGATGTGCGACATGTCCACGCGCGCCGCCCAGTATTTGCTGGGGCCAAAGAGGTTGGCATGAAAGCGCATCGTGTGCGTGACGAGCCATTGCTTGCCGTCCTTCTCGTAGGTGAACATGTCGAGCGGGCGGTTGCCGGAGCCGAGTTCCACGACGCTGGTGCCCTTGACCTGCGCGTTGGGCTTGAGGTCGTCCAGCTCGAACTTCGCGATGGGCGTGCAGGCGAACGAGCCGACGACGTAGTGCTTACCGTTTTCCTCCATCGGCACGAAGCTCGTGATCGGGGCCTTCGTCTCCCACTTGCCGTGCGCGACGTGGTAGGTCTCGGCGCTGAGCGGCATCGCACTGCCGCCGTGCGTGAGGGGAAGGGCGAGGGTGAAAATCTTGCTGGAGAATTCCTCGTTCGACGCACCCGCAGCGAGCACGCGGTCGCCCGCGAAGGCCACATCGGAGACATTGCCGACCTTGGCTGTGTCCGAGATGGGGAGTGAAACGCGGGCGTGCTTGGTCTTCTCGTAGTTCAACGGCGTGGCCTGGCCGTCGGCGGTGACGACGACGATGAGCGCGGCGTTGTCGGCCTTGCGCGTGACGGAGAGATAGACTTTGCCGCTGGCCTGGTTCACGGCCATGTCCACGATCTGGATGCCGCCCTCGGGCGCGCCGAGGCGGGCGGAGAGGAGGGCATTCACCTTGTCCACGCGTTGCTTGAGCTTCTGCACGGGGCCGGCGTCGCCGGTTTCGATGGCGACAATGGCGGCGTGGCGCGGCTCGGCGACGAGCAGCAGACCGCCGGGGCCGAAGGAGATCGCACCGACGGAGCGGAGCTTCGGGTCACCTGTGGCGGCGTCCTGGAGATGGCTTACGGCGAAGAGGTTGGTGTTGAGCGTGGCGGCAAGAGCCACGCCGAGGAGAAGTGAGGGAACTGTCCGCATAGGGTTGTTAGGCGGTGACGGGCGGGCTGGCATTCACGCATCGGGTGGCTGGTTCGAGTCGGTGGCGGTCTCCCGCTCCAAGCTTGTTTTTTCAACCTCCCCGTGAAGACTGGCGCCCCACGATGAAATCCGCCCTGCTCATTGATGACGACCCGATCGTGCGCAAGGTGCTCTCCAAGGCTCTCGCCGCCTCCGGCTTGTCCGTGCGGGAAGCCAAGGACGGCGAGGAAGGCATCCAGGCCGCCCTCCAGCACCGGCCCGACGCCGTCATCTGCGACTTGCTCATGCCGCGCTGCAACGGCTTCCAAGTCTGCCGGGCTTTGCGGGAGAAGTCGGCGGAGCTGCCCGGCCTCAAGATCATCGTCACCACGCATCGGGGCTTCGCCACCGACCGCCTGAACGCCTTCGAGTCCGGCGCGGATCATTACTTGGTGAAGCCGATCCTTGCCGAGGAAATCCTCCGGCTGCTTGAAGGCAAAGACACGGAGAAGGCCGCTCCCACTGGCCCGTCCGGCGCACCCGTGCCCGCCGCGCAACTGCGTCCCGGCAACCTCCTGCGCTTCTGGGGCGTGCGCGGCTCCATCCCCACGCCGGGGCCGACCACGGTTTTCTATGGCGGCAACACCACCTGCGTCGAGGTCCGCGCCGACGGCCAGCTCATCGTGCTGGACTCCGGCTCCGGCATCCGGCTGCTGGGCAATCACCTCGCCGCCGAGTTCAAGGGCCGCGCCCTCGAACTCACTCTGCTCCTCTCGCACACGCACTGGGATCACATCCAGGGCTTCCCCTTCTTCGCGCCCGCCTACGTGGCGAACAACCTCGTCCGCATCGTGGGCTACGAGGGTTATCGCAAGGGCCTTGAAAACACCCTGGCGATGCAGATGGAGAGCACCTACTTTCCAGTCGGCCTGCGACAGTTGCCCAGCAGCATCATTTTCAGCGAGCAGAAGGAAATGGATTTCCACATCGGCCCCGTCCGCATCCGCAGCGTCTTCGTAAACCACCCTGGCGTGACAGTCGGCTACCGGCTCGACACCACCACCGGCTCCATCGCGTTCCTCCCCGACCACGAGTCCTACGCCCGCATGCGCCTGCACCCGCGAGCCGGCGGCGAGCAAGGCCAGGGGACGCTCGACTACTGCCGAGCCGAGGACCAGAAGCTCGTCGAGTTCCTGCGCGGCGTGGACGTGCTCATCCTCGACTCCCAATACGACGAGGCGGAATACGAGACGCACATTGGCTGGGGCCACAGTTGCTACGAAGACAGCGTCGCCACGGCGCTGGCGGCGGGGGTGAAGCAGCTCTTCCTCTTCCATCACGACCCGCAGCACGACGACGCCCGCATCTCCCACCTCGTCGCCCACGCCCGCGATCTGGCGTCCAGCCACGGCAGCAGCATGACGATCGAGGCCGCGCGCGAGGGCTTGGAAGTTTCGCTCTTGAAGACGAAACCAAACTGACATATCAACCACCGCTGGGGACGCATGACACCAAACATCCATTTGAAGGAGGTTCCGGATTTGCTAGCATCAACCTGTCGTCTACACGACGTGAAGACACCGCCGCGTCACGCAGCCGCAAAGGAGAGGGAAAACGCCTTCACGCTTATCGAACTCCTCGTCGTCATCGCCATCATCGCGATTCTGGCGGGCATGCTCCTGCCGGCGCTCTCGAAGGCGAAAGAGAAGGCCAAGCAGACCAAGTGTTTGAACAATATGAAGCAAGTTGGCTTGGCTTTCGCACTCTATGTGAGTGTCAACGACGATAAGGCACCGTCCGTAAGCGATGGAGTGGCTAACTTTGCCACATCGACAACCTCCAGCTTCCTCAGCTCCCTGCAACGCGAGCTTTCCACAAATGCTCCCCAGTTTACCTGCCCGTCAGCCCGTCCCGTCACAGGCGCACAGGCACCAAACGCCGCGAACAGCACAAGCTACTTGGGTAACGCAGCAGTGCTTGGAGTAAATGGCGGCGCGCAGGTTCGCGTTACTCAGGTATCGAGCCCCTCAGCACTGGTCTTCCTCCAAGAGCTGTTTGAGAGCCGCAATACAGCCTTTAATCGCCCACGCTTGGTAAGCGCGGCCGCCGGAACTTATCAGTGGTGGCACTTCACCGTCCCGACGCCAAACGCGCTCAACCTTCTCGAAAACTACACTGTCATTCATCAACAGGGCGGCGTGCTGCCTTTTTTGGATGGTCACGCCGAATTCCGCAAAGGCGACAGGATGCGCAGCGGTGATTTCGGGCTAACGCCGCCTGCCGACGGTTGGTCGGCACCCTTTGGCAACAGTTACACCCGTTCCTTCTGAACCCATGAAGCTGTTATTGATTTTAATCGCGATGACGACGTTGTTCCTGTCGTCCGCTTGTCGCAAACGGGCTCAGTCCAAACCCGAAGCGCCTGCGACGTCCGATGGTTCCTCTAGCTCGTCGCCGGCTAGGGCCACACCCGTGATCAGTTCTGCGGACTCGACCGTCCAGCCTTCACCCCCTTCCACTGCCCCGTCGCGTATGGGGGCACCTGGGGTGGATCGAGTGGAAGACCGAATTCCGACGGCGCCTCCGAATTCGTCCAAATCTAACCCGGTGGATCGTCCGTTGACGGAAGCGCTGCAACGATACAACGAGGCCAATGGAAAGATGCCCGACACTTTTCAAGTCCTTGTAAGCGAAAAGTATCTCAAAGCGCTCCCGAATCCGCCTCCCGGCAAGCGATACGCTATCGACCGGCCTCACATGCAGGTCGTATTGATCAATCAATAAGCTTTGCATGATCTCAACGCGGCAGCAGAGGCTCACTCGTCGCTTTCCACCTTCCAAGTTAATACACGGCAATCCAGGAGTATTCGCATCCTCCTACTAGTTTCCGCGCTCATCACCGCGCGCGCCTCCGCCGCCACCGTCCTCATCGAGGCCGAGTCCTTCAAGGCTCCCGGCGGTTGGGTGCTCGACACGCAGTTCATCGAGACCATGGGTTCGCCCTACCTCATGGCCCACGGCCTTGGCACGCCCGTCGCGGACGCCACCACCACCGTGAAACTCCCGCAGGCCGGCAACTGACGCGTGTGGGTCCGCACGATGGATTGGGTCGGCCGTTGGAAAACTCCCGGTGCGCCGGGCAAATTCCAAGTGCTGGTGGACGGCACGCCGCTCAAGGAAACCTTCGGCCCCAAGGGCGCGGGCTGGTCGTGGCACGACGGTGGTTCGGTGAGCGTGACAAAACCCGAAGTCACCCTCGCGCTCCACGCCCTCACCGGCTTCAACGGCCGCTGCGACGCTACCCGCGGCGCGGCCACGGCGAGTGGTTCTGGGAAAGCGGTTTTAACAAGCACCCGCTCCGCGAACTTGAATCCACGCGCGACTGGAACCTCCGCGCCGTCTTGGGCGCGTTCAACGCTATGAGGAACAAGCACGGCAAGGCCGAGCAGGCGAATGCGAAGCTCGATTGGGTCGCCCACATCGGCGGCACGCGCGAGAGCCGGCAGCTCCTCGGCGACGTGGGGCTCACGCGCGAAGACATTAGCACGAAGAAGATGTTTCCCGATGGCACCGTGCCCACCACCTGGGACATTGACCTCCACTACCCGAAGGAAGAATACGCCAATAAATTCCCGAACGCCCCGTTCATCTCCCGGGCCGTTTTCGACAAGGCTGTGGACCGCCAGCACGCCTACCCCGTGCCATACCGCTGCTTTTACTCGCGCAACATCGAGAACCTCTTCATGGCCGGCCGCAACGTCAGCGTCACGCACGAGGCGCTCGGCACCGTGCGCGTGATGAAGACCGGCGGGATGATTGGCGAAGTGGTCGCCAAGGCCGGGAGCCTCTGCATCAAGCACGCCACCACGCCGCGTGCGATTTACCACTCGCACTTCGAGGAGTTGCAGGCGCTGCTGAAACTCCCCGCCGATTACAAGCCGCTCCCGCCGCAAGTCTTTGCCGCCGGCGGCGAGAACATCGAGGCAGGCGTGGACCCGAAGAAACTCCATGGCCTCGTCCTCGATGACGCGCAGGCCAAGCTCACCGGCAAGTGGACCACCGGCGGCAACCCGTCGCTCCAGCCTTACGTCGCCGCTGGCTACCGGTATCGCGGCGCGAAGGAAGAAGGCGCGGCCCGCTACGAGTTCAAGGTCGAGAAAGCCGGCGACTACGAAGTCCGCGTCAGCTACAGCCCGCACGAGAACCGCGCGACCAACACCCGCGTCCTCATCGAGAGCACCGACGGTGTTAAAGAAGCCACGATCAACCAGCGCACCAAGCCCCCGCTGCCGCAGAATTTCATCAGCCTCGGCGTCTTCAAGCTCGCCCCCGGCAAGCCCGCCGACGGCAACGTCCATGCCGATGCCGTGCAGTTGCTGCCGAAGTGATCGCAGGCTGTAGCGGCAGTCAACGATCGCCGACTTCCCGAACGGCGCTCACCCCTACAACACGTGACAATGCCACACCGCAACGGCAAATTTCCGACAGATTCCCGTGGACACCTTAGGGCGAATATGGCATTCACCCGTCCGTCAATAACATTGCCGGCACGTCTCAAGCATGGTGCCTAAAACGGTTTGCCGGCTCGGTCAGAAAACTAGTTGGTAACGTCGGTAAGAAAGGCAAACTATGAAATTCGTCAAAATGCTCACTGCCGTGGCGTTCGCCGTGGCTCTCACCGCCTCCCTCGCTGTCGCGGCTGACAAGAAGGCCCCTCCCGGTAAAGTCGCCGGCTGCTGCGCCAAGGCTGCCAAGGATGGCAAGGCCTGCGACCACGCCTGCTGCGTGGAAGCTGCCAAGGGCAACAAGAACTGCGAGAAGTGCAAGGGCACGAACGAAGAGAAGAAGAAGTAAGTCTTCCTTCCAGTCACTCACGAACGGCCAGCGGCAACGCTGGCCGTTTCTTTTTGCCCACGGTTCAGCCCGTTTCGCGCCACCGCTGGGCAATTGGCACCCGCCGGCCCACCCCGAACGCCTTCGTCGTCACCTTCAACCCCGGGGCCGCCTGCCGCCGCTTGTAGTCCGCCCCGTCAATGAGCTTCACCACCCGCTGCACCGCCGCCGCGTCGAAGCCCGCCGCGATGATCTCGCCCACCGGCCGAGACTTCACCACATATTCCTCTAGGATGGCGTCGAGCACCTCGTAGGCCGGCAGCGAGTCCTGGTCAGTCTGGTTTGGGCGTAGCTCGGCGCTGGGAGGCTTGGTGATGGAGGCCGCCGGGATGATTTCGCGCTCGCGGTTCACCCAGTTCGAGAGGCGGTAAACCATCGTCTTGGGCACGTCGCTGATGACCGCCAGCCCGCCGCACATGTCGCCGTAGAGCGTGCAATAGCCCACCGCCAGTTCGCTCTTGTTCCCCGTCGTCAGCAGCAGCGAACCGAACTTGTTCGACAAGCCCATCAGCACCACTCCGCGCAGCCGGGCTTGGATGTTCTCCTCAGTCGTGTCCTCGGCAAGGCCGGCGAAGACTTCCTTCATCTGGCCTTTCGCGGCCGCGAAGGCCGGTTGAATCGGAATCACGTCGTAGCGGATGCCCAGGTTCTCCGCCAGCACCCGCGCGTCATCGAGGCTGCCCTGCGACGAAAACTGCGACGGCAGGGAAACCCCGCGCACGTTCTCCGCGCCCAGTGCTGCCACCGCGAGCACGGCCGTCAACGCCGAGTCAATCCCGCCGCTCAAACCCAGCAGCGCCGACTTGAACCCGCACTTGTGCAAATAATCCTTCAGCCCCAGCACGAGCGCGCGATACACCAGTTCCTCGTCACCGTTCACGGGTGGCGCACCCGGCGTCAGCTTCTCTGTGTCCACGACAAGGAAGTCCTCCGCGAAGAGCGCCCCCTGCGCCGCCAGCCGACCCTGCCCGTCGAAGACCAAGCTCGCCCCGTCGAAGATAAGCTCGTCATTGCCGCCCACGAGATTGCAGTAGAGCAGGGGGCAACACGTCTTGGCCGCGAGGCTCGCGAGCATCTCGCGCCGCGTCGTGTTCTTGCCCAAATGCCACGGCGACGCCGACACGTTGAAAATGATCTCCGCCCCCGCCGCCACCAGATCCGCCGCCGGGTTGCGCCGATAGCGCCGGTTCCGCCAGAAATCCTCGTCGTTCCACACGTCCTCGCAGACCGTCACGCCGATGCGTTGGCCATTGAACAGCAAGGGCTCATTCCCCTCCGCCGGGTCGAAGTAACGGTCCTCGTCGAACACGTCGTAAGTCGGCAACAGCATCTTGGTCCGGACCTCCGCAATCTTCCCGTGCTGCAACAGAGCGACCGAGTTCGTCAGCCCGCGCCCCGGTCGCCCAGCTGTCCGTCCCACGAAGCCCGTGAGCAAACCCACCTTGCCCGTTGCCGCCGCGAGCCGCTCAAGCATGGCTAGGTTCTGCGCGACGAAATGCGGCTTGAGGAGCAAATCGCGCGGCGGGTAGCCGGTTGTCGCCAACTCCGGACACACCACGAGGTCCACGCCCGCGGCCACACCGCGCTGGTAAGCCGCGAGGATGCGCGCCTCGTTCCCCACGAGATCCCCGACGGTGGTGTTAAGCTGCGCGAGCGCGACTTTCATACGGCCAAGCCGCGCGGAGGATGAGGCAGGGAAATGGCGAATGTCGAATGGCGAATGGCGAATGGCGAACCTCCGGGCCGGACGCGTCCGTTCAGCCGATTCCCCATTCGTCATTCCCCATTCGCAATTTTTCCAAGCTCTCCCTTCGCCCGCGCGTGGCGTCCATAGACCAGTTCGAAGATCGGCGATGCCATCAGCGTGGTGACAATCGCCATCAGCACGAGCACGGAGAAGAGCGCCGGCTGGATGATGCCCTTCTGCAGGCCGATGTTGATGATGATCAGCTCCATCAGCCCGCGCGAGTTCATCAGCGCACCGACGGCCAGCGCGGTGCGGGTGTCCTCGCCGGTCGCGCGCGCCGCCGCCCAGCACGCGCCGAACTTGCCGAGACACGAGGCGGCCAGCACGACGAGCGCGATGCCGAGCATCTCGAGGTTGTTGACCATGTCCAATTGCGTGTTCAGCCCCGAGTAGGTGAAGAACATCGGGAGCAGGCACACGACGGCGAAGGGCTCCAACTGCCGCTGAAGTTCCTTCGTCAGCAGTCCGCGCGGCATCGCCACACCCAACAGAAAGCCGCCGAAGACGGCATGGATGCCGACCGCATCCATCGCCCACGCCGCCAGCATGAAGAGCATCAGCACCACCGCTAGCCACGGCTCCGTCAGTCGGCCCTCGCGCTCGACCGCGTCGCCCAGTTTCACCAGCAACCGACGACCCACTGTCAGAACCAGCACCGCATAAATCACCCCGCCGCCAATGGCCAGGACCGCCCCCTGCGCCCCACCGCCGAAGCTGGCAATCACCACGGCCAGCACGCACCACGCGGCGGCGTCGTCAATCGCCCCCGCCGCCAGCGCCAACGTGCCCAAGGAAGTCCCGGCCAGCCCGCGTTCGTAAATGATGCGCGCCAGCATCGGGAACGCCGTGATGGCGATGGCCGCGCCCATGAACAGCGCCGCTTCGTGCAACCGCACCTTCTCGCCGAACAGGCCCGGCACGTTCAGGAGCCACGGCGCAAGCACCGCGCCCAGCACGAAGGGCACCAGCATCCCGGCGAGTGAAACCGCCGCCGCGCTCTTCGCCCGGCTCTGGAATAGCTCGATCTTGAACTCGACGCCCACGAGGAACATGTAAAGCCCCACGCCCAGTTGCGCGCCGACGAAGAGAACTTTGAGCGACTCCGCCGAAAACAATTCCTTCTGCAAGCCAGGGGTCAGCAGCCCGAAGAGGGAAGGCCCCAGCAACACGCCGGCAATCATCTCCCCCACCACCTGCGGCTGCCCGATTCGCTTGGCCGCCATCCCCACCAGCCGGCACGCCGCCAGGATGACGAACATCTGGAGGAAGAAGAGGACGGAGAGTTGGGGGGCGCTCATGGCGGGTCAGGTCAATTTGTTACGTATGCGTATAACTTTTTGCGCCCTGCGCGTCAACGGGCAATTCCCCGTCGCGGCGGGCACTCCTCTGGGCAGGCGAACTGCCGCATTGCTTCCCCGCTTGCCCCCACGCCAAGCTCTGCGCCATGACTGCTCCGAACATCGTCCTCCTCGTCTTCACCGTGTTGCTCGTCGCGGGCGGCCTCGTCGGCTTCCTGAAAGCCGGCAGCAAGGCCTCGCTCATCGCCAGCAGTGCCTTCGCGTTGCCACTCGTGCTCGCGGCGCTGGGCATCGTGCCCCCGCTCGTGGCGGAAGTGGTGCTGGGCATCCTGCTCGTCTTCATGGGCATGAAGTTCGCCAAGTCGAAGAAGTTTATGCCCAGCGGGCTGATGGCGATTCTGTCCGCCGTGGCGCTCGTCGCGCGGTTCCTTTTGAAGTGAGTTGCTCGCCGCCGATGAGCGACCGCGCGCTTCTCATTAGCACCCGGCTTCAGCCGGGTGTCACGGGCGTGCGAACAGGGAAACCGTTTCAACGGTTTTCTGACCCCGAGCAAACCGTTGAAACGGTTTGCCGCCATCGTGGCCGGCCACACCCGGCTGAAGCCGGGTGCTAATGAGAGACGGCTCCGATCACTTGCGCCTCACCTGAATGCTTGCTGTCCATGAGTGACTCCCGCAGCCCCCGCTCGCTCCCCATCTGGCAGCTCCACGGGCAAATCGTGGCCACGCTCCGCACGGGCAACCGCCTTGTGCTCGTCGCGCCTACCGGGTCCGGCAAGACCACGCAGGTGCCGCAGATGATAGCGGACGCAGGAGATGGGAGAGGGGAGATGGGAGATGGGAAGAGCCGTTCGTCTGCCACCGACAACGCGGATCCCCAAACTCCAAACCCGAAACCCTTTCGCATCGTCGTCCTTCAGCCGCGCCGCGTGGCCGCACGGACGGTGGCGGCGCGCGTGGCGTGGGAGCGCGGGTGCAAACTGGGGCAAGAGGTCGGCTACCAGATTCGTTTCGATGACCGCCTCGGTGACGCCACGCGCATCTGTTTCGTGACGGAAGGCGTGTTGCTCCGGTGGTTGCAGGACGACCCGCAGTTGTCCGACGTGGCGGCGGTGCTCTTCGACGAGTTCCACGAGCGCAACCTGCTCTCTGACGTTGCGCTTGCGCTGGTGAAGCGGCTCCAGCAGAACGCGCGGCGGGACCTGCGCATCGTCGTCATGTCCGCGACGCTGGATGCGGAGCCGGTGGCGCGTTACCTCCGTAGCAGCCGACGTGAGGAGGCTCTAACTTCCAATTCCGAACTCCGAATTCCGAATTCCGATTTTGAACAGAGCCTCCTCACGTCGGCTGCTACGGAGTGCCCGATTCTGGTCAGCGAAGGCATCAGCTTCCCCGTCGAGGTGCGCTACGCGGAGCACCTGAACCGCGCGCCCGCTTCCGAGCAGGCGGCGGAGGCGGTGGAGCGGATCGTGAACCACGGCGGGCCGGGGGATGTGCTCGTGTTCATGCCGGGCATGGGCGAGATCAACGCGACGATCAACGCGCTGCGGGCCGCGCGGCTGGCGGAGGATTGCGATTTCATCCCGTTGCATGGAGACCTCTCGCCGGACGACCAGGACCGGGCGTTCGCGCCGAGTTCGCGACGAAAGGTCGTCGTGTCAACGAACGTGGCGGAGACGAGCGTGACGATCGACGGCATCCGTCACGTGGTGGACGGCGGTGAGGCGCGCGTGGCGCGCTACGATTCGGAGCGCGGGATTCAAACGCTCTTCATCGAGGAAATTTCCCGTGCCAGCGCGGATCAACGGAAGGGCAGGGCGGGTCGCACGGCTCCCGGCACGTGCTGGCGGTTGTGGACGGAGAGCGGGCATCTGAACCGGCCCGAGCGCAACGCGCCGGAGATTCAACGCGCGGATTTGGCGGAAGTCGTCTTGCTCCTGCACTCGCTGGGCATCCGGAGCGCAGTGACGTTCGACTGGCTCGACAAGCCGGACCCGGCGGCGGTGGAAAGGGCGGAGCGGTTGTTGGTGATGCTGGGCTCGCTGCGTGAACGGGCAGGGGGCGGAGAAGATAGAGGAGAGAAGATCGAAGATAGAGCGGCGGACGGCGGCTCTTCTCTATCGTCTATCCGCTATCCACTAGCTTCTTCCTCCGACCTGACCTCGGTCGGCCGCCAGATGCTCCGCCTGCCGATGCACCCGCGCTACGCGCGGATGCTGGTCGAGGCCGGGCGGCGCGGGTGCGTGCGGGAGGCGGCGTTGTGTGCGGCGTTGGTGAGTGGAAGGGATTTGCTGACGCGCGTGCAGCGCGGGGATGCGCGGTCGGCGGAGACGCGGGAAGAGTTCGAGGCGAGCGAGGACTCGGACTTCATCACGCTGATGAGGGCGTTCGAGTTCGCGCAGGACTGCCGCTTCAATCTCGACGTGTGCCGGAGTCGCGGCATCAACGCGAAGGTGGCGCGCGAGGTGGAGCAGACGTTCCAGCAGGTGCTGGCGATTGCGGAGCGGGAGGGCGGGGGGGAGGAAGAAGGCAAAAGGCAAAAGGCAAAAGGCGAAAGTGCGGCTGACGCGGATGCGCTGCTCAAGTGCCTCACCGCTGGCTTCATTGACCAACTCGCGCTGCGTCGTGACCAGGGGACGCTGGAGTGCGAGCTGACGGAGGGGCGGACGGGGACGTTGATGCGCGAGAGCGTGGTGCAGAAGGCACCCATGTTCGTCGTGGCAGCGATGCGTGAGACAGCGGGTGCACTGCGGCCGCTGACGTTGCTGGGGCTGGCCACGGCGGTGAAGCCGGAGTGGCTGCGCGAGCTGTATCCGCAGCACCTGCATGCGACGGTGGAACACATTTTCGACCGCACGCACAAGCGCGTGGCGGCGGTGAGGCTGGCGCGGTTCCACGATCTGGTCGTTGGGCACGAGCATCAGCGCGAGGTGGAGCCGGAGGCGTCGGGGCGCTGTCTGGCTGCGGCGGCGATGCAGGGTTGGTTCGAGCTGCCGAACCTGAGCCACGAGGTGAAGCAGTTCATCGCGCGGGTGAACCTGGTCGCGGCGGCGGTGCCGGATTTGGAATACCCGCCGTTCGATGATGCGGCGATGACGGCTGCGCTGGCGCGGGCGTTCAAGGGGCTGACGTTGCAGAGGGAGGCGCAGACAGTGCCCCTGAAACCGGGCTTCGCCGCGCATCTCGCGCCCGAGCAGGTGGGCTGGCTGGAAGAGCTGACGCCGATGCAAATCCCATGGCGGACGGGCAAGCCGTTGAAGCTGGTTTACTCCGAGGAGGCCGAGGGCGGCGGGCGCACGGCGATGTCGCCCGAGGCGCAGGTGAAGTTGCAGGAGTGCTTCAAACTGGAGTTCCACCCGCTGGTCTGCGAGGGCGCAGTGCCGGTGAAGCTGTGGCTCTGCACGCCGGATGGCAAGCGGCTGACGAGCACGTGCGACTGGCTGCATTGGAAGGCGCACGAGTGGCCGAAGCAGAAGGCGGCGGTGCAGAAGAAGTTTCCGAGCGTGACGTTCGCGTGAGCCGTGGGGCGGACGCTCCTGTCCGCCGTCCGGGTGAAGTTGTCGTCAAGCGCGGCGGACGGGCCTGGCCGCGGGACAAGAGTGTCCCGTTTACGGTGAGTCGGGAGAACATTGTATTTACGGGTTGGGCAAGGGGTGGCATTAGTGACTCACGATGTTACGCCGTCAGCGGCAAATCCGGGCGCAGGTCCAGCAGTGGGCGGACGCAGGCTTGTTCGCGCTCGCGTTCTGGCTGGCGCACGCGGTGCGCGCCGAGGCGGTGAACCACATGGCGGGCCTGCCGGAGATCCAATCCTTCGACCAATACCTCTGGCTCTACCTTCTGATCATCCCCGGGACGCTCCTGCTCCTCAAGGCGCTGGGTTTTTACAACCGGCCGCTGCTCTTCTCGCGGCGGGAGACGGCGTGGGTGCTGTCGCAGGCGGCGATCATCGCGGTGCTCGGTGTGGTGACAGCGTTGTTCCTCCGCAAGCAGGAGCTTGCGCGCGCGGTGATCTTCCTCTTCGGCGCGTTCAGCTTCCTGCTCGTGCTGGCGAAGGAGGAACTGCTGCGCCGCTGGCTGTTGTCGAAGCTCGGCCAGGAGCAGATGAAGCGGCGGCTGGTGCTCATCGGCGCGCCCGAGGACACGGCGCAGGTCGAGCGCGACCTCGATGCGAAGGCGCGCGGGACGGTGGAGGTTTTGGCGCGGCTGGACTTGCAGCAGACGCCGGCGGAAAAGCTCGTCGAGCTGCTGCATGAGCGCTCGGCCAACGGCGTGATTCTTAGCGCGCGGCACGCGTATTTCGAGCAGGTGGAGAAGGTGATCGAGCTGTGCGAGTTGGAGGGCGTGGAGGTGTGGCTGCTGGCGGACTTCTTCAAGACGCGCATCTCGCAGACGAGCGTGGATGATTTTCTGGGCCGGCCCACGGTGGTGTTCCGCTCCGCGCCGGAGGCAAGCTGGCAGGGCGTGGCGAAGCAGATGCTGGATTTCGTCGG
>SXTU01000131.1 GCA_005791875.1 Verrucomicrobiales bacterium | reverse complement strand
TGAACCGCCGAGCCGCTTACTTGTTCGGCTGCGGCGTGTAGCGGAGGTAGGGCTTCACCTTGCGCGCGCCCTTGGGGAACAGCGCGGGGATTTCCTCGTCCTTCACCGCGAGCGTCACGATGCAGTCCTGGCCGTCCTGCCAGTCGGCGGGCGTGGCGACCTTGAACTTCGAGGTGAGCTGGAGCGAGTCCACCACGCGGAGGATTTCCAGGAAGTTGCGCCCGCAGGACATCGGGTAAGTCAGCGTGAGCTTCACCTTCTTGTCCGGCCCGATGACGAAGACGGAGCGCACCGTGGCCTTGTCGTCCACGTTCGGGTGGATCATGTCGTAAAGCGCGGCGACGGTCTTGGTCGGGTCGGCGATGATGGGGAAGTTCATCGTCGTGGCCTGCGTCTCGTTGATGTCGCGCACCCAGCCTTGATGCGATTCCACCGGGTCCACGGAGATGGCGATGCACTTGACGTTGCGCTTGGCGAACTCGTCCTTGAGCTTCGCGACCGCGCCCAGTTCGGTGGTGCATACGGGCGTGTAGTCGGCGGGATGGGAGAAGAGGATGCCCCAGCCGGGGCCCAGCCATTGGTGGAAGTCAATCTGGCCTTCGGTGGTGTCGGCCTGAAAGTTCGGAGCGATGTCGCCAAGTCGGAGTGCCATAGTCGTGTTTTGTTCGTTTCGCGGGCAGGAAAGTAGGGAAGCAGGGAGCGCGGCACAAGTCTGGGGTGAGCTGCCTTAGCCTACTCTTCTCGCGTCGCTCCGGCGGAGCCAGCCCTTTGACTTCACCGGGTCGAAATCAATCAGGGAATCCCAGCCGCCGGATTCCGATTGACCCTCGCCAGCGCGTCGCCGCATCGCGTGCGGCGTCAAGGAACAGTGTATCCTTTGAGGCGGAGTAGCAGCGGAGGAGCCCCATGCCCATGCCCGGCGTGCCGGGAGGTTGAATCCAGACTCGGCTCGCGGTGGCCTTGGTCTCGCCGGCGCGCGCTTTCAAGTCCAGTGAGTAGCGCCAGAGGTAGCGCCCTCGGCGGAGATCGAGCGGAAGTAGCGTGTCGACTTGGCGAGCGCCTCACGCGCCTGCTGCGGCAGAGGGCGCGCTTTCAGCAGCGGAGCTGGCACTGGCAAGAACTGCGAGCTGGCTGGAAGCTAAGAGGAAGTCGCGGCGGTTCATGGCTCGCGGAAAAGTTGGAGACTCCTCACGTCGTCTCCAACATGGCTCACGCGAGGATGTCTTTCACCACATGGCCATGCACGTCAGTCAGCCGGTAGTCGCGGCCTTGGAAGCGGAAGGTCAGTTTCTCGTGGTCGAAGCCGAGCTGCTGCATGATGGTCGCCTGCAAGTCGTGGACGTGGACCTTGTTCTCCACGATGCCGAAGCCCAGCTCGTCGGTCTCGCCGTAGCTGAAGCCGCCCTTGATGCCCGCGCCCGCCAGCATGAGTGAGTAGCAGTCCGGGTAGTGGTCGCGGCCGAGCACTTGCCCGCCAGCCGTCCGTCCCTCGCGGAACGGCGTGCGGCCGAACTCGCCGCCCCACACGATGAGCGTCTCGTCCAGCAGGCCGCGTTGTTTCAAGTCCTCGATGAGCGCGGTCACAGGCTTGTCCGTGCGCGCCATCTTGTTCGTCAGGCCGCCGCGAATGTCCTCGTTCGGGCCGGTGCCGTGGAAGTCCCAGCCCCAGTCGAAGAGCTGCACGTAGCGCACGCCCTGCTCGATGAGCCGGCGTGCGAGCACGCAGTTGTTGGCGAAGCTCGCATCGCCGGGCTTCGCGCCGTAGGAGTCCAGCAGCGCGGCGGGCTCCTTCGAGATGTCCATGACCTCGGGCACACTGGCTTGCATGCGGAAGGCGAGCTCGTAGTGCGCGATGCGCGTGGCGGTCTCCGGGCTGCCGAGTTCCTTGGCCTGCAACTCATTCAAGTCGCGCAAGGTGTCGAGCGTGCGGCGGCGCATCTCACGGTCCATGCCGGGCGGGTTGGAAACGTAGAGGACCGGGTCGCCCTTGGAGCGGCACTGCACGCCTTGATACACGGACGGCAGGAAGCCGCTGCCCCAGCAGCTCTGGCCGCCGCTGGGTTGCACGCCGCTGCTGATGAGCACCACGAAGCCGGGGAGGTTTTCGTTCTCCGTGCCGAGGCCGTAAGTGACCCACGTGCCCATGCTGGGACGGCCTTGCCGCCCAGAACCGGTGTAGAGCAGCAGCTCGGCGGGCGCGTGGTTGAACTCGTCCGTGGTCATGGACTTGATGACCGTGATGTCGTTGGCCACGCGCGGGAGGTTGGTCAGCGCGTCGGACATCCAGATGCCGCCGCGCCCGTGTTGGGCATAGGTGCGGGGCGTGCCCATGAGCTTCGGCACGCCGCTGGTGAAGGCGAAGCGGCGGCCTTTCAGAAACTGGTCTGGGCAATCCTGCCCGGTGCGTTTCACCAGCTCGGGCTTGTAGTCGAAGATGTCCAAGTGCGGCGGCGCGCCGCTCATGTGCAGGTAGATCATCCGCTTGGCCTTGGGCGCGAAGTGCGGCGCGCGGGGCGCGAGCGGACGCGCCGAGTCAGTGGGGGCGGCACCGGCCTTCGCACCGAGCAGCGATTCCATCGCGATGGCCCCGAGGCTGAACTGCCCCGAGCTGCGAAGGAACGTGCGGCGGGTTTGGTGTTCGAGTTTCAGCAGGTGCGGATTCATGGGTGCGAATATATCAGCCAACTGACGCACGGGACAACGGGGGATTCTAAATCAGTTGCGGCGCTGCGCCGACGAATGAGTTGACCTCGCCCCATTCCGACTGCCCAATGCCTCAAAGGAACCCACAACCCCCCATGATCCGTTTCCCCTGCTCCAAATGCTCCCTCAAGCTCGTGTTCGGACCGGAGTGTGCCGGGTCGAGCGTCAGTTGCCCCGGTTGCGGTCTCAGCCTCACCGTTCCCGGCGGCTCCACGGATGGTCGCCCGGCTTGGAACGGGACCGACCCCACCAGCCCGAACATCTGGACCTCGCTCGGCCTCGGCCTCGGCCTCGGCCTCTCCGCCGTGGTTTGCCTGCTGGCGTTGGCGACCCAATACACCAAAAGCCTCCTCCACGAACGCGGAGTGGTGAACTACGCCGAGACGTTTTTCTTCGGCTGGGGAATGGCATTTCTGATCCTCAAGCATCTCAAGCTGCGCCACCAGCAGAGCGCCCTGCGGCTGGACTTGTTGCCGCCGGAGCTGGGCCGCGAGGTCACCACGGGAAACGTCCAGGCCTTCATCCAGCACGTCCATTCTCTGCCGGCGAAGTTCGGCGACAGCCTGGTGGTCAACCGTGTCCTCAAGGCGCTGGAACACTTCGCGTTTCGCCAGGACACCGGCGAAGTGGCCACCATGATGGCCAATCAGTCGAACCTCGACTCCGCACGCAGCGCCGCCAGCTTCACGCTGGTGAAGGTCTTCATCTGGACATTCCCATCCTCGGCTTCATCGGCACTGTCATCGGCCTCTCGGACGCGATCGGCTTCTTCAAAGGCGTGATGAGTGCCGAGGCGGTCAAGGACCCGGCGCTGCTCATGAAGTCCATGGGCGGCGTCACTGGCGGCCTGGCCATGGCCTTCGACACAACGCTACTGGCACTCGTTTACGCGACCGCCCTCAGCCTGCCGATGTCCTCGATCCAGAAAATCGAGGAGGACAACCTCAACAACATTGACGCCTACTGCAACGAGGTGCTCCTCCCCCGCCTCAACAGCGACGGCTCCAAGCTTCCACCCCAATCGCCAGCCCAGGCTTGAGGGTTGCTCCGAGAACCGCCGGCTGGAGCACGAATGAGTTGACCTTCCCCCTCTCCGTCTGCCAAATGTCTTGAAGCAACCAACGCACCCTATAACATGATCCGATTCCACTGCTCCAAATGCGCGATGAAACTGATGGTCGAGCCGGAATATGCCGGCTCGAACGTCACCTGCCCCAGTTGCGGCCTTAACCTGACCGTCCCCGCTGCCAGTGCCGGTAGCGAGGCCGGGGCCGCCAAAGCCGGGCGCGAGGGCTGGAAGGAGACTGATCCCACCAACGCCAATATCTGGGTCGCGCTGGGCATCGGCATGGGCGTCTTCGCCCTGCTTTACCTGCTGGCCCTGCCCTTCGCCTACACTCGCGGCCTGCTCTACGAGCGCGGTTGGGTGCAGTTCGCCGAGACGTTTTTTTTCGGCTGGGGCATTGGTTTTCTCATCCTGAAGCTGCTCAAGCTGCGCCATCAGCAGAGCGCGCTGCGACTCGATGTGCTGCCTGAAGATGTGGGCCGGGAGATCAACAAGGACAACGTCGGCTCCTTCATCCAGCACGTTTATGCACTGCCGGTGAAGCTGCGCGACAGCCTCATGGTCAACCGCATCCGCAAGGCACTCGAGCTATTCGAGACACGCCAAGTTAATGGCGAGGTGTCCACGATGATGTCGAACCAGTCGAACATTGACGGCTCGCGCATCGGCGGCAGTTACACGCTGGTGAAGGTCTTCGTCTGGGCCATTCCCATCTTGGGCTTCATCGGCACGGTCATCGGTCTCTCGGACGCCATCGGCATGTTCAAGGGCGTGATGAGTCCGGAGGCCGCCAAGGATCCCACGCTGCTGATGAAGTCCATGGGCGGCGTCACCGCCGGCCTCGCCACGGCGTTCGACACCACGCTGCTGGCGCTCATCTATTCCATCATCCTGAGCATGCCCATGTCCTCCCTCCAAAAGCTCGAGGAGGACAACCTCACGAACGTGGACGCCTACTGCAACGAGAATTTCCTGCCCCGCCTCAACGACGGGTCGAACACCGCCGGCGGCGACATGGGCGCCCTAGCCGACGTGCTCAGCGCGTCCATCACCCGCGCGCACACGCAGTTCCTCACCGGCCTGGATGCCGCGTCGAAGATGGTTCGAGAACAGGCAGAGGGCTTGGACAAGCGGGCCACCGAGAATCAGAAGCTCGTGCAGGAGAATTTCACCAAGGCCATCACCTCCTTCAACGAGACGGCCGGCAAGACCCTGGCCGACCTAGGCAAGTCCGCCGGAACGAGCATCGAGACCTTGAGCACCACCTTGAAGAAGGCCACCGACCATGTGGGCGCGCTGGAGAAGGTCGCCTCCACTCAGCAGGCGCAGCTCGACGCCTCGGTGAAGGAAACCCTCGCCAAGCTTCAGCAGGACTCCAGCAAGGTCATCGCCGAGGCCATGAAGAGCTCCATCGGTGAAACCTCCAAGGCCATCGAGAACACCTTCAAGCCCGCCGTCGAGCAGGTAATCGCCCTCACTGAGGCCGTCAAGTCCACTGCCGACCATGTCGGCACCTTGCAGAAACAGGCAAGCGAACACCAAACTTCCGTTCAGAAGGCCATGCAGGAAGCGGTTGCCAGCGTGCAGAAAGACGCTTCAAAGGTGCTCGAAGAATCCATCAAGGCCTCCGCTGCGCAGTCCTCCAAAGCCATCGAGGAATCCATCAAGCCCGCCATGCAGCACTTGGCCAATATTGGCGAAACCGCCAAGGCTGCCGTGGCTGGTTCCACTTCGTTGCAGAAGCAGGCGCAAGAGCAACATGCGGCCGGTCAGCGCAGCTTCATCGAGACTACGGAACGGTTGCAACGGGACCTCGCCAAGGCCCTAGAAGACGCCGTCCGTCCGGCGGCGCAACAGCTCAGTTCCTTGGGTGACACCGTGAAGGTCGCCGCCGGGCACGTTGCCACGCTGGAGCGCAGCGCCGCCGAGCAGCAGGCCACGATGCAGCGGGCCATGCAGGAATCCATCGGCCGTGTGCAGGAGGAAGCTTCGCGCAGTCTCGCGGATTCCATCCGTAACACGGCCAGCCAGTCGGCCAAGGCAATGGAAGAAGTCATGCGGCCTGCTGTCAGCCAGCTTGCGGCGATTGGTGAAACGGCGAAGAACGCCGTCACCGAGGCCACCGCTATGCAGAAGCAGGCCCGCGAGCAGCATGCGGCCGGGCAGGCGTCCTTCATGGAGACGACCGCCCGGCTCCAGCGCGACCTGGCCAAGTCCTTGGAAGACACCGTCCGTCCGGCGGCCCAGCAGCTCACCAACCTGGCCGAGGCGGTCAAGGGCACGGGCAGCTACGTGGCCGGCTTGGAGAAGCAGGCCCGCGAACAGCAGGTGGCCACCGAGCGCGCCATGCACGAGGCAACCACGCAGTTGCAGCGCGATGCCGCCCGGGGCTTGGAAGAGGCCCTGCGTCCGGCCGCCCAGCAGCTTGCCTCCTTGGGCGACGCGATGAAGAGCGCCATCAACCAGATGTCCCAGTTGGATCGCACCAGCCGCGAGCAGCAGACTGCCGCGCAGCAGGCCTCGCTCGAAGCGGGCCGCCAGATGCAGCGCGACGCCACCAAGTCCCTCGAAGACAACCTGCGCCCGGTGGCCCAGCAGTTGACCGCCCTCAGCGAAAGCATCCGTGCCGTCACCGGCCAGCTCGGCGGCCTCGACCGCGCGGCGGCGGACGCGCAGGCCAGTGTGGCCCGGTCCGTGGATTCTGGCATGAGCAAGATGCAGCAGGATGTGGCCCGCGCCTCGACCGAGGCCATGCAGACCGCCAACACGCAGCTTGCCACCCTGCAGAAGGGTATTGCCGCGCTCAACGAAACCCTCACCGCCCTAGGTGGAAAGCAGATCGTCATCCAGCATGCGGACGCACCCGCCGCGGCAAAGGGAGGGTTCCTTGGCCGCATAATGGGCAAGAGCTGATGCCCTCTGAAGCAATCTTGAATACTGTCCGCTGACCGTTAAGTCACGATCATCATGGCCCGCGCGAAAGTCAGTTCCGTCCCGAGCGTCTCGCTCTTCCCGTTCCTGAGCATCCTCGCGTGCTTGTCCGGGGCGCTGGTGGTGATGATCTGCGTGCTGACGCTCGCGCAGGCCTCCAACGCCGGGACCTCGGCGGCCAAGACCAACCCGCTCGCGCAGGAGATGATGGACCTCCAGAAGCAGCTCGCAGAGTTCCGCTCGCTGACCGACAACATGACGACCATCGCGCAGGCTGAACGGCGGATGGTGCTGTTGCGGGAGCTGGTCCAGGGCGCGGAAACCACCGATGCCCTGCGCGCCCGCATCCAGAAGGAGGTCGAGAACCTCCAGCTCGTCATTGCAAACCTGCAAAGCGACACGCCGCGCCTGCAAAAGGAAATCACCAAGCTCAAGGAAGACCTCGCCGAGCGCCGTATCAACCCGTCGGACCTGAAGCCCGCACTGCGCGTGCAAGGCGGTGGCAGCGGCTTCGCGGTTGGGCGCAAGCTCTTCGTCGTCGAATCCAACAGCGACTCCGTCGTCGTCCATCGCAGCAAGGAGGACCGCTTCCGCGTCACTGCCGCCACTATTGGCGCGGACAAGGATTACAACGCCTTCCTCGGCGAAGTCGCCCAGAACAAGAACCACCTTGTCCTCTTCCTCGTCCGCACCGACGGCTGGAACAGCTACGTGCGCGGCGCGGGCTGGGCCGAGCAGCAGTTCAAACTTGCCACGAGCAAGATGCCCATCCCCGGCCAGGGCAAGGTGGACCTGAGCGAGTTTGAAAAGTTCATGAAATAACCCACCCCAGCCATGGCCAAGCGTTCCCAGCAAAACCTCGACGAGGGAGTCAACATGGACTCCATGATGGACAACATGACCAACGTGGTCGGCACGTTGCTGCTCGTGCTCATCATCGTGCAGATGGGCGTCAAGAACAACGCCGACAACGTCGAAGAGGAGCTGGCCAAGGTCACCCCTCAGCAAGTCGCCGCCGCCAAACAGCAGCTCGCCACGGCCAAATCTGAGGCGCAAAAGTCCGGTGCCAATCAGGAGGTGATAGCTGACAAGGCCAAGTCCAAGCAGGACGACCTGCGTGCCTTCGAGACCACCCTGGAGCAGAAGGGCATCAAGATCCGGGACTTCGAGGCGTTGCAGAAGGATCTGCTCGCCAAGCGCGCCGTCGAGGCGACGGAGAAGACGGCGATGTCCACGTTGCTCGGCGAGCGCGACGGCCTCCGGGCCACCCTCGACAAGACCCCCATGCCCAAAGGCCCGCCGCCAGTGGACGTGCGCGTCCCCGTTGCCAAGGCCGTCCCTGCCGGTGCCGTCATGTATCGCGTGCTCTGTCTCAGCAACAGGGTGTATATGATCAGCGACTTCGGCTGGCGCTCAACCGTTTGGACCGACCTGCAAAAGGCGAAGTATGACCTGCTCCACGCCAAGCAGCCGGCGGACACGAAGGCCGGCCCGGTCTTCGACCATCTCAAGACGGTGAACTGGCTCAACGACCGCAAGTTTACCGACGAATACGTGGCGCTGACATTTCCGCTCAACACCAACAGCACCACCGACCGCGTGACCATGCAGATTTTCCCGCGCGCCGATGGCGGCGAGACGCCTGAGCAGGTAGACGACCCGGAGTCCAACTTCCGCAAGACGCTGGTGAAGCTGCGCGCGAACCCGAAGATCGTCTGCTGGTTCTGGGTGCATCCCACCGGCGTGCCCGCCTACCACGCCGCGCGTGAGCAGTGCAGCCGCTACGGCATTCCGGCGGGCTGGGAATTCTACAACGCAACCAGCTACGGCGAGAACCTGCCGCAGTTCGTCGTGAGCCGCTTCAAGGAACTTCCTCCCCCGCCGCCTCCCCCGCCTCCGCCTCCGCCCGGCACCAAGCCCCCGCCCCCGCCCCCGCCCAAACCCGCCGCCCCCGGTGTGATCAACATCGCCGCGCCTAAGAAGACGCTGGATTGAGGGGGAAGTGGGGCAGTAATTAGTGGTTAGTTGGTGGTCATGGTGGCCCCGGTTCAAGGGCCGACTGACTACTAATCACTAATTACTTCTTCTCCCCTCACCGCTTCATCAGCGTCTCGTCGAGGTTCAGCAGCACGTTCGCCACGGTCGTCCAAGCCGCCAGGTTCACAGCGTCCGCGCCTTCGGGCAGCGGGCCGAGCGGGTCGGTGGCAAGCGTCGTGGCCTTCGCCTTGTCCTTGGCGAACTCGGCGGCGCTGTCGGCGTGGAGCTTCACGAGCCTGGCGAGTTCGTTGTCCGAGGGCGGGCGGGCCAGCACGAGGCGGAAGCCGTGGCGGGCCTTGTCGGCGTCGGTCGCGCCACCGTCCTTCGCCATGCGGCGGGCGAGGGCTTGTGCGGCCTCGACATAGACGGGGTCGTTCATCGTCACGAGCGCCTGGAGCGGCGTGTTCGTGCGGTTGCGGCGGACGGAGCAGACTTCGCGGCTCGGCGCGTCGAAAGTGGCCATCGAGGGATACGGACTGGTGCGCCGCCACTCGGTGTAGAGCCCGCGCCGGTAGCGGTCCTCGCCGGTGCTGGTGGTCCAGTCCAGCGCGCTGCCGAACGCGGCGCTCAGGCCGGCGCTCGGGCGCGTCGGGCGCACGCTGGGCCCAAACATCTTCCCACTCAGCAGGCCACTCACGGCGAGCGACTGGTCGCGCACCATCTCGGCGGTGAGGCGCAGGCGCGGGCCGCGCGAGAGCAGGCGGTTGTCCGGGTCTTTCTCCAACGCGTCGGGCGTGACCTTCGACGACTGACGGTATGCCTGCGACGTGACCAGCATGCGAAGGAACTTCTTGTTGTCCCACTTCATGGCGACGAGTTCGGTTGCGAGCCAGTCAAGCAACTCCGGGTGTGTCGGCAGCTCTCCTTGCGCGCCAAACTCCTCGCTCGTCCGCACGAGGCCGGTGCCGAAGATGGCTTCCCAATGGCGGTTCGCCACCACGCGCGCGGTGAGCGGGTTGTTCTCGTCCACGAGCCACTTCGCCAGCGTGAGTCGGTTGCGGGGCGCGTCCTTCGGCAGCGGATGCCACGCGGCGGGGACAGCCTCGGTGACTTCGTCGCCGAGCGCCTGCCAGTTGCCGCGAAGCTGGATGGCCGTCTTGCGCCGCTTGTCCGCGGCCAGCTCGCGCTGGATGGGAACGGTGCTGGGCTTCAAGTCGGCGAGCGATTTGGTGAGCGACGCGAGCTGCGTGCGCTCGGTCTTCAGCTCCGGGGCGAGGGTGCGGGCGTAATAGTCGGTGACTTTCGCGCGGTCCACTGGAGGAAGGGTGTTCAGTGTCCAGTTTTCAGTGTTCAGTGAGCGACTGCTCGCCAGCGTGGAAACCACTGCGGCGGGAGTGCGTGCGAACTCGGCGGCTTGCGTGTCCGCAGTCACGCCGAGGCGGAAGTGGCCGAGCGTGGCCTTCGCCGTGGCGGACTGCTGTTCGAGCGTGACCGACAGCCTCGAGCCGGCGGGAATCTCCACCGGCTTCTCTGCGATGAGCGTTAGCGAATGAGCCTTGCCCAGCGAGCCACCCACAGCCCAGCCGCGTGTGCGGTCCTTGGCGGGCGCGGTGTCGTTGATGACGTTCTCCGAGTCGTAGGTCGCCTGTGTGAAGTCGGCGATGGCGGCGGTGAACTTCACCTCACGCGCGCCGTTCATCGCAAAGGCTATATCCTTCGCCGGCGCGTCGTTGCCGGACTTGTCCCAGACCACGTTGCGCTGCGCGTCGAGCGCCACCACGCGGAAGCCCTTGAGCCGCTCGCCGACTTCGGCGCGGTTCCACACGACGATGCGCTCGATCGCACGGGCTTCCTTGAGGTCCACCTCCCACCACGCGTTGTCCTGCGCATCGGTGTGCGCCACGGAGCCTTTGTCATACTCGCCGTCCGTCCTGCCATCGTTAGCGCGCGATGCGACGGCGTTCTGGTAGGTGCTGCTCTGCTTGGCCTCGCCCTTGAGCGCGATGTTCTCGCCGCCGCTGAAGACCTGCACCTCGGCGAGCTGGAGAACCTGGTTCTTCACCGGAAGCTCGATGCGCACGAAGCGCGCGACCGGCCCCTTGCTGTCGGCGGGCGGCAGGATGCTCGCGCGCACGCGGGTCAGGACGAAGTTGCCGCCCGCCTGGCCCGGGCCTTTGCCGGGCAGCTCGTCGTTCGGCAACGCTTCGAGCCGAAGCGCGGTCAGCTTTTGCGCGTCGGCCATCGTCAGCTCGATGGTGAAGTTGTCCTTCGCCGCCTCGTTCTTCGCGACGAGGACCGAGCCGTCGTTCTGGGCCGCGAGCGCCGCGCCTGAGGAAGACTTGGCGGCGCTGGGCTTCGGCGAGGTCCAGTCCAGCTGCACCGGAAACGCCTGCGCCCACTTCTCCGCGCTGGCGATGACGGCGGCGGACGGCGACTTGAACTTCGACTCAACCGCCGCGAGTTCCGCCTCCCACGCCGTGCGCTGCTTCCTCTGGTCATCAGTGAAGAACGAGAGCAGCGGCGACTCATCGCGCCTGTCCGCGTCCTCCGTGTTGTTGAGGAACGCGTAGAGCTGGTAATACTCCGAATGCGCGATGGGGTCGTATTTGTGCGTGTGGCATTGGGCGCAGGCCATCGAGGTGCCCATCCAGACGGCGAAGGTCGTGTTCACGCGGTCCACGATGGCGGCGGTGCGGAACTCCTCGTCGTTCGTGCCGCCCTCGGAGTTGGTCATCGTGTTGCGATGGAAGGCGGTGCCCTTGAGCTGCTCGTCCGTCGGGCTGTCGAAGAGGTCGGCAGCGAGTTGCTCCAAGGTGAACTGGTCGAAGGGCAGGTTTTTGTTGAAGGCGTTGATGACGTAGTCGCGATACGCCCAGATGACGCGCGAGGGATCATCCGCGTAACCGGCGCTGTCCGCGTAGCGCGCGAGGTCCAGCCACAGCCGCGACCAATGCTCGCCGTAGCTTGGCTTCGCCAACTGCGTGTCCACGAAGCGCTCGTAAGCCTTCGGCTCCTTGTCCGCGATGAAGGCGTCCACCTCGGCCACGCTCGGCGGCAGGCCTGTGAGGTCCAGCGCGACGCGGCGGGCGAGCGCGTAGCGGTCGGCTTCGGGCTGGGGGAGGAGACCGTCCTTGGCAAGGCGTTGCAGGATGAAGGCATCCAGCGGGGTGGAGTAATTAGTGATTAGTGATTGAGTGATAGCGGACTTCGAGCCGGCCTTGGCGAGCAACGCACTAATTACTTCCTTACTAATTACTGGCTGGGCCGGGCGCTTCGGCTTCTCGTAGGCCCAATGCCCGGTGTGCTTCGCGCCCGCACGCACCCACGCGGTGAGCAGCTCGACTTCGCGCGGCGTGAGCTGCTTGCCGAACTTCGGCGGCGGCATCACGTCGGCGGAGTCTTTCGTCGTGACGCGGTGGAGCAGCAGGCTCTTCTGCGGCTGGCCCGGGACGATGGCGCGGCGGCCATCGCCGAGGTCCGCGCCAAGCCCCTCCGCTGTGTCCAAGCGCAGGCCGATGCCCTTCTTTCCACCCTTGCGCTCGGCGGCGTCCGGGCCGTGACAGGTGAAACATTTGTCGGAAAGGATTGGCCGGATGTCGCGCTGGAAGTCCGGCGGGGCAACAGCCTTCAGCGCAGGTGCGGCGGCGGCGACCGAGCCGGTGCAAAGGAGCAATCCCGCGACGCTCAATAGTTTTTGGCAGCGTGTCATAATCATCAGTTCACAAGTTTCATCTCAAGAACCGTCGCGTGCTTGGACGCGCCGGGCGGGACGGCAATTGAGGTCTTACCGGAAAAGTGTCTGGCAATCGCGCATGCTTGTCCACAGTCGCGGCTGGCGGCGGTTGCGGCCACAGATCAATACGTGCGCGCCTCGCGAGGCCGCTGCTGCGTTCACGCAGTCGGACGCGGCGGGGGCGGGGCGCTGGCCGCTGAAGCCAGACCCTTCTTCACCGCCGCGAAGTTCCCCTCTTCGCAGCCGTGCACGAATCCCTCCGTCACGCGCTTCAGGTCTTCCCACCGGCGGCGGATGTCCTTGGACTCAGTCTTGGTGATGTGGCTGTCCCCGGCCGCTGCGGCGATGACGCCAAGCATGTCCGCGAACTCCTGCACGATCTGGTTCGTGGCCGGGATGACCTGGTAGGGATGCGGCCAATGCGCCTTTGGATTGTGGATGTAGAAGCCGCCGGCGCGCTCGCAGATCCACTGCGCGAGCCGCGGGTCGCCGGTGCTCTTGATGAGCTGCTCGATGCGGTCGAGCGGATTCGCAAGGCCGCTGCCTTCGACGTTCTCCGGCGGCTCGGCCCACTTGTAGATCATGGAGAGCGAGAGGTGGAGGTCGGCGGCGATTTGCTTGGCGCTGGAATCCTTGATGACCTCGCGGAGCAGTTCGTGAGATTGCATGGCGGTGGTTCTAGCACGGGGCGGTGGCCGGGTGAAGTGGAGAAGCACCGGCACTTGGGCGATGTCGGCCTGACTCTGCCAAAGGGAGGCACGGGGTTTCCCGCTACGCCACGAACACCATCACGCTCAACGGCGGGAGGGTGAATTCGCCGGAGCAAGGCTGGCCGTGCATTTCCATTTCCTCCGCGGTCACAATGCCGAGGTTGCCGTGGTTGCTGCCGCCGTAGATGGCGGCGTCGCTGTTGAGAACCTCGCGCCAGGAACCGGCGCTCGGGAGGCCGATGCGGTAGCCGGTGCGAAGCTCGGGCGTGAGATGGAGGACGACGAGCATCTGCTGGCGGCCGTCTTTCGTGCGGCGCAGGAAGGAGAGGACACTGTGCAACGTGTCCGAGCAGTCCACCCATTGGAACCCCTCCACGTCATAGTCGGCCTCCCAGAGCGCGGGGTGCGCGCGGTAGATCTGGTTCAGGTCGGCGAGGAATCGTTGCGCCCCAGCGTGATGCGGGCCTTGTTCGAGCAGCCACCAGTCGAGCGCGCGGTTCTCGCCCCACTCCTGGCCTTGGCCGAACTCACCGCCCATGAAGAGCAAATTCTTGCCGGGGAAAAGCCATTGGTAGCCCAGCAATGCGCGGAGGTTCGCAAACTTCTGCCAGTCGTCGCCGGGCATCTTGCCGAAGAGCGAGTTCTACAGGTGGACCACCTCGGCGTGCGAGAGCGGCAAGACCCAGTGCTCGTCGAAGGCATACGCCAGGGGGAAGGTGAAGGCGCCGTAGTGGGCCCAGCGGTCGTCCGGGTGCTCGGCCAG
>SXTU01000130.1 GCA_005791875.1 Verrucomicrobiales bacterium | reverse complement strand
TGGTGCCCCGGCTGCGGTGACTTCTCCGTGCTCGCGCTCTACTTCAAGCTCATCGAGAAGCGCAAGATGCACCACGAGAAGATCACCACCGTGGCGGGAATCGGCTGCTCGAGCCGCTTCCCTTACTTCGTGCAGGCGCACGGCGCGCACTTCATCCACGGGCGCGCGCTGCCCTTCGCCAGCGGTGTTTCGCTCTCCCGCCCGGACCTCCACGTCTTCGTCTTCGGCGGGGACGGCGATGCCTTCTCCATCGGCGGCAACCACTTCAGCCACACCGCGCGCAAGAACGTGAAGCTGACCTATTGCGTGATGGACAACTGGGTCTATGGCCTGACCAAGAACCAGACCTCGCCCACGTCACCCATCGGCTACAAGTCCAAGACCGACTCGTGGGGCAGCGGCGACCGGCCCATCAACCCAATGAAGCAGGCCATCGCGGCGGGCGCGACCTTCGTCGCGCGCACCACGCACACGAACCCGAACCACGTGCTCCAGATGATGGAAGCCGCGATGGACCACAACGGCTTCAGCTTCATCGAGTGCCTCAGCGAGTGCGTTGAGTTTTACCCCGGAGCTTTCGACGGTGCGAACCCGCGCAAAGGCGGCCAGTTCCCGCTCGTTCCCGAGGACCACGACGTGACCGACGAATACGCCGCCTACAAACTTTCCGAAGAGCTTATGCCCGGTAAGTTCGGCATTTTTTACAAGGTCAACCGCCCGACGAAGAACGAGAACGAGGCGAAGATTGTGTCCACACACCGCGAGAAGTTCGCCGCGCTGCCCGACTGGCAGATTCTCCAGAAAAACTTCGACCGGATGAAGTAGCCGGAAGCTAAATCATTTCCCGAGGCCCCGGTCGCAAGGCTGGGGCTTCTGCTTTGAAAGACATCTTCAACCACTGATGCACACGGATGCACACGAATTGAGCGGTTGCTTCTCGGAGTTGCATCCGTGTTTATCCGTGTCCATCCGTGGTTAACTCATTAGAGCCATGCCCATCTACGAATTCGCCTGCCCCAAGTGCCGGGTCATCTTCAACTTCCTCTCCCAGCGCATCAACCCAACACGCAAGCCCGTCTGCCCCAAGTGCGGCGGTAAGCGAATGCGCAAGCAGATGAGCCGCTTCGCGATGTCGAAGGGCTTGAAGGAGCCCGCCACCCAGGCTGAGGGCGCGGAGGACGGCCCGCCCATGCCCGACATGGACGATCCGCGTGTCGAGAAGGCCATGCGCGACATGGAGCGTGACATGGAGCATCTCGACGAGAACAACCCCAAGCACATGGCGCACATGATGCGGAAGATGAAGGACCTCATGCCGCCCGGTGCCATGCCAAAGGAACTCGACATCGCCATCAAGCGCCTCGAAGCCGGCGAAGACCCGGAGAAGATCGAGGCGGACATGGGCGATGTGCTCGGCGACCTCATGGGCGGCGAAGGCGGTCCTGGTGGCGCGGGCGGTGGTGCCTATTCGCACGACAGCGGGCTTTACGATTACTGAGCGAGCGTCGGCTGATTGCCCGCTTGCTCCCGAACCAGCGTGGGCTAGGCTGCGCGCGTGACTTTCCGATCAGCCCTCGTTCATCGTGCCCGCGCCGTCGTAGGTTTAAGTTGTTTGGTGGCAGGCGGCCATTGCCTGCCGCTCGTCGCTGCGGAGAAAGCCAAAGCCATTCCCACTGTGTCCACGAACCCGCCCGCCGCTCACAAGCACACCAACCGCCTCGCGCAGGAAAAATCTCCTTACCTACGCCAGCACATGCACAACCCCGTGGACTGGTATCCCTGGGGCGAGGCGGCGTTCAAGAAGGCGCGCGAGGAGGGCAAGCCCATCCTGCTCTCCATCGGCTACTCGACTTGCCATTGGTGCCACGTCATGGAACGCGAGTCGTTCGAGGACGAGGCCGTGGGCGAGTTCCTGAAGAAGCACTTTGTCGCGATCAAGCTCGACCGCGAGGAGCGCCCGGACGTGGACAAGATTTACATGACAGCCGTGCAGGCGATGGGGCAGGGGGGCGGCTGGCCGTTGAACGTCTTTCTCACGCCGGACTTGAAGCCCTTCTACGGCGGCACCTACTTCCCGCCGCAGCCGAAGTTTGGCCGCCCTAGCTTCATGCAGTTGCTCGGGCGCATCTCCGAGCTGTGGGTCGAGAAGCGCAAGGACCTCACCGAGAGCGCGGGGCAGATCGCCGAGCAGCTCAAGAGCCTCGGCGAACACGAGCCGAACAAGGACGCCGTGCTCGCGCCGCTCGTCATCACCAACGCACTCCGGCAGCTCGTGACGGGATATGACCCGCGCCACGGCGGCTTCGGTCGCGCGCCGAAGTTTCCGCGCCCCTCGCAACCCGCGTTCATCCTGCGCGCGGCGGTGCGCGTCGGAGACCAGGAGGCGGTGAAGGCCGTGCTGCACACCTGCGAGCGCATGGCGGCGGGCGGAATGTATGACCAGCTCGGCGGCGGCTTCGCGCGTTACTCGGTGGATGAGAAGTGGCTTGTGCCGCACTTCGAGAAAATGCTCTACGACAACGCGCAACTCCTCCACCTCTACCTCGACGCGCACCTCGTCAGCGGCGAGGCGCGCTACGCGGACGTTGCCCGCGACATCGTCCGTTACGTGCTGCGCGACATGACGCATCCGGAGGGTGGCTTCTACTCCGCCGAGGACGCGGACAGCGAAGGGCACGAGGGCAAGTTCTACTGCTGGACGAAGGAGGAATTGACCAAGCTGTTGAGCGCGGACGAGTTCAAGGTGGCCGAGCGCTACTTCGGCATCACCGTGGAAGGAAACTTCGAGGACCACTCGCATCCCGCGCCGCTGAAAAAGCTCAACGTCCTCAGCATCGTGGACCCGAAGCTGTCCGCTGCAGAGGCGAAGCTGCTTGCCGCAGCGAAGGCGAAGCTGTTCGCAGTCCAGCAGAAGCGCATCCGCCCGCATCTCGATGACAAAATCCTCGCCTCGTGGAACGGCCTGATGCTCGGAGCCATCTCGCGCGCGGGCATCGTGCTGGGCGAGCCGGCCTACCTTGCTGCTGCCGAGAAGAACCTCGCCTTCCTCCAGGCCAAACTCTGGGACGCGAAGACCAAGACGCTCTACCACCGCTGGCGCGACGGCGAGCGTGACAGCGTCCAGCTCCTCGACTCGCACGCCTACCTGCTCGAAGGCGTGATTCATCTCTACGAAGCCACGCTCGACCCGAAGCATCTGGACTTCGCCCTCGCGCTGGAGTCGGCGATGACCGCGAAGTTTTACGACCCTGCGCAAGGCGGCTTCTACCAAAGCCCCGCCGGTTCCGCCGACTTGCTCTTCCGCGCGAAGGAGGACTACGACGGCGCGGAGCCGAGCGGCAACAACGTCGCCACGGTCGCGCTGCTCAAGCTCGCCGCGATCACGGATAACAAGGACATGCGCGCGCGCGCCGAGAAGACGCTGCGCTTGTTCGCCGAACGGATGCAGCGCCTTCCGCAAGCTGTGCCGAACCTCCTTCTCGGTCTGGACTTTTTCCTCCACGAGCCGTTCCGCGTGGTCATTGCCTCGCCGGCGAAGGGCGACGCGAAGACAACGACAGCGCTTCTGCGCGCAGCGCACGGAGTCTATCAGCCGAACAAAGTCGTCCTTGGCAACACCGGGGCGGTCGAGCCGTTCGCCAAGACGCTTCCGGTGAAGGACGGCACGCTGGTCTTCCTCTGCACCGGCACCGCCTGCCAGCCGCCCACGAATGATCCCGCGAAGGTGAAGGCGATGCTGGCGGCGAAGTCACCGTAGCGGTTCCTCGGAATGGCTTGATCAACCAGCTCCAACCTGGCCGGTTGCAGCTCACGTTGGGGACGCAGCTGAGTCTTCTGGGACTGGTGTCAATCCCAAGCGCACAAGCTCTCCACGTAGGCCGACGAGCCGTCGCGCAGCCAGCCATCGAGTTGCGCCTGATCCTTGAGCTGCTGGCCGCGCGCGCGATCCACGACGAGGAAGCGCGAATCAATCTCCGGCAGGGCCGTGAGGTCGCCCCAGAGCTTCTCAAATTGCGCGACGGGGAACACATCTTCCTGCCCGTGGCCCCAGCGCTTCTTAACGTCCTTGGTGGTGATATAAGTCGGCACCTTCGCCGCGAGCGCGCGGATGGCGGCGGTGATTTTGGCATCTGCCGCGTCCGGTAGCCGCCGAGGTGAGGAGGCGGATTCCGCTGCGCCCAAGCCCTCCGCCTCCTGACCTCGGCGGCTAAGCAGCACGTCATCGCGCGTCAGTCCAAGCGCGCGGAGGAAACCGTCCACGTCAATCCATGTCGTCAGCGTGTTGTAGTAGCTCAGGCCGAACTCCAGCTCCTCGTGCGGCATGGCCAAGCCCTCGACGAGCCGCGTGCGTCCGTCCACGCGCGCGAGACCACCGCCCCGGTCGTCGAGGCGACGTGTAATGACCTCGAAGCTCAACGTCGCGCCGCTCGAGAGATGCTGGCCGAGCAGAGCGGGGTCGAGGGTCGCGCCGGTGGTGTCAATGTTGTGGAGCAGCAGTGTCTTGAGCTGCGGGCGTTCGCGCAGCAGCGCGGCGAGCGTGCCGTTGCGCAGTAGGTTTGGCACTTCGTAGAAATGGCCGACGGGGTGCAGGCATTGTAACGCGAGGTTGTCGCGGTAGTCCGTGGCTTCGCCGGCGGACTCGGCCCAGCGCAGCAGCGCGGTGCGCAGCGAGTCGCGGACCTTCTGTTGCTGCTCGTCGAGCACTTGCTGCGGCATCTCCTCCCACGCGAAGCGCAGGTCGCGCGCCGTGGGCACGAGCCGCAGGCCGACGCTCGCGCCTCGGCTCAAGAGCAGCGGGCCTTCGTAGCCATAGTTCTGGTTTGTCGCGAGGAACTCGGTGAGTGGGCCGTGCGTGAGGTAACTCGTCGTGAAGACGTGCGGCACGGCCTGACCCGCGAGGCGGGAAATGCGTCGCGACTTCGCGAGGTGAACTTCGAGAAAGGTGCGGTGCCGGCCGCCGAGTTTGCAGAACGGGTGCAGGGATTTCACCACGCCCGCACCTTGCGTCCAGCGGCTCGCGGCTCCGGCGGAGAGCGTGACCACGGCGGCTTCACCATTGCGAAGGGCGGCGAGACCGCGCTCGACGAGCGGCTTCTTCTGCGATGTGTGCGTCACGTCTTCCGCACGAACATCTTCGATGACCGTGTTCGCCGGCAGGCGGTTTTGCGCGAGGCCGATGCGGGCGGCTTTCAGGTCCGCGCGGATGGCTTCGTGGGCATCGCGGTCGAAGCCGTTGGCGGCGAGCAACTCGTCTAGGCTCTGCGCGCCGGCTTTCTCCTCCTTGAGGCGCGGGAACATCGTGTCGAACAAAGTTTGCACCATGCCGCGCAGCTCGGGCTTCGCGCGGCAGGCGGCGGCGAACTTGTCCAACTCGGCGCGGCGCGCGGCAGGAAGTTCTTGGCGGTCGGTGCGGAGGAGTTTCGGCACCGTGAGCGCGTAGTAGCCGGCGGGCATCAGCGCGGTGTCGGCGGCGAGCAGGTCGGCCCAGGTGCCACGCTCGTTGATGGCGTAATCGAAGACGACCGGCTCCATCGCGAAGGGCAGCGCGTGCTGCAACTCGCGCTTCGTGGCGGACATGATTTCCTGCAAGCGCCGCTGACCCTCGGCCTTCCGGTGCGGGGCGAAGATGAATCCCATGCCGCCGCCGCTCATGCCACCGAGCATCCAGAAGCCCCAGAAGTCGTCGCCGAACTCGCGACCCACGCGCTCGATGAGTTGCTCGGTGAAGGCGGTCGAGGCCCACGGGATGATGGCTTGAATCGGCTCGCGGAAGTTGCGCGTGGTGGCGGCACCGAGCGCGCGGATGTCGCCGGCCTTCAGCGCGGCGAGCACTTCGTCGAGGATGCGGAGCGCGTCTTGGCGACCGCTCCACTCGGCTTCGCAGCGGAGGAGATACTTCTCTGTGACCATCTCCAGGATCGGCCCGACGTTCTGCGCCATGCCGCCGTGAACGAGGACGAGGGAGTCTTGCAGCTTGCGGCGCGTCTCGGCGGAGGCGTCGTCGAGATTAAGGATCCGGTGCTGCGGCATGAGTCGTCCGCGCGAGATGCCAAACTCGGGGTCGCCCTCGCCGGCGATGACGCCTTCGATGAGTTTCATGCCGGGCCAAACGCCGCCGCTGTCCTGCCAGCCGCCGCCGGAGCCGCCGAGCCATTCGCCGAGCAACGCGCGGGCGAGCACGATCCGGCGTTCGTGCTCTTGAAGTTCGTCGGTGAGCGACGCGGCTTGGCCGGTCGCGCGCATGAGCACGCTGACGAGCGAGCCGAGCAAGTTCGTGCTGACGGCGAGGCGCGAGCCTTTCGGGATGTCGTTCACGCACGAGACCAGTTCCAACCCGCGCCCCGGCCCGACGATGCGCGCGAGCAACTCGGCGAGGCTTTGCCCGCTGCCTTCAATGCCCGGAGGGACGACGCCCGCCGCGATGACGGCGGCCTTGAGCAAGCCGAGGTAATCCTTCGCGAAGTCGAACACGTCGGAGAGCGCGGTGATGTCGGCGGTCGCGCCGAGGTCCACGGAGGTGAGGCGCAGCACCGGCTCGTCGAGCACGCGGAGCCACGCGCTGACGGGCGGGCGGGGCGCGGCGTCGCGACCGTGGACGCCGAGGTCCACGGAGACGTTGAGGACCTTCGCGCCCTCGGGGAAATCCATGCCGAGGAAAAAGATGTCGCTCCACGCGGAGTGCGTGAGGTCCATGCGGACGGGCGTCAGCTCGCGGAGAATCGGATACGTGCCGTCGGGCGCGCGCTGGAGCAGCTCGGGGCGGAGGCGGAGCGGCTGGTCAGCGGGGTGGCCGACGCGGAACATCCACTGATTGCCGCGCACGCTGCGGACACTGCGGCGGACTTGGTCCGCGAGCGTCTGGAAGGCGAGGCGGTGGTAGGCGTTCGCGAGCGCGGAGCTGAGGCCGTCGCTGGGGCCTTGCTGGGCTTGCGCGGCGAGGAAGGTGTCAATCGCCTCCTCGAAGCGGCGGTGGAGGAACTGCTCGTAGCCCGTGAAGGGGATTAAGCCCGAGGAGATGGGAGATGGGAGATGGGAGATGGGGGCTTGAGTAGGGAGCTTTTCCGGCAAATGAAACCGGTTGATGGCGTAGAGGAAGAAGAGGGCACGGACGCGTTCGTAGAGGTTGTCGGAGTGGCGGCGGAAGGCGTCGAGTTCCGCGCATTCGGCGAGAAGTTGGGCGGCGCTCAGATCGCGGCAGTGCGCATCGAGCGAAGCGTCGCGCTGGGCGGCTTTGCGGGCGGTGATGAGCTTGGTGAGCATGGGCGTGCGACGTGAATGGTTTCAACGCAGGCCTTACTTCCCCCGCTGGGCGAGCAGCTCCACCAAACCCGTCAGCACTTCATCCCGGTCCTTGCCGCTGAGGGCGAGCGCAAGTTGCGCGGTGAGCAGGCCATAGTGCGCACCGATGTCGTAGCGGCGGCCGGTCAACTCGGCGGCGAGGTAGCGCTCCTTGCGCGCGAGCTTGGCCAGCGTGGCGGATAGGTGGACGCCACCGCGCGTGCCGACAGCTGCAACTTCCTCCGCGAGCAGCGCCATGACCGACGGCGTGAGGACATGCATCCCGAAGAAGCAAAGGTAGTGGCCCGCGCGCAGGCCGGGGACGATGAGCCGCTGCTCGGCGACGGTGGGCGTGGGTTTCTCGGCGACCTCGGTGATTTCGTAGAGGCCTTGGCGCGCCGCGATGAGGCGTCCGCCAATCGCACCGTAGTAAGGCAGCTTGCTCTCGTGCGTGGCCTGCACGGCGGAGACGGCGCAGTTCTCCTTGGCGGCGACTTCGACCAGTTGCTGCGCGCACCGGCGGACTTCGCCGCTGACATAAAGGTGATCGCCGACCAGCAGGAGGAACGGTTTCTTCCCGGCAAACTTCGCCGCGCATGAGACGGCGTGGCCGTAGCCAAGCGGTTGCTTCTGCGCGACGAACTCCAGCCGCTTCGCGTGCTCTCCGGCGGCGGCGCGGTAATCCTTCTCATCGCCAGGGCAGACGACAACACAGAGTTCCTCAATGCCCGCCGCGAGGACTTCCTCGATGACGATGGCGAGGGCGGTCTTGGTCTGGCCGTCGCGGTCCACGAGGGACTGGAGTGGGAGCGTGCGCTGGCTCTTGCCGGCGGCGGTGATGATGGCGCGTTTGATGTCCATGTGGGGAAGTGATTAGTAATTA
This sequence comes from Verrucomicrobiales bacterium, assembly GCA_005791875.1. Lineage (GTDB taxonomy): Bacteria > Verrucomicrobiota > Verrucomicrobiia > Limisphaerales > SXTU01 > SXTU01. The sequence continues at coordinate 983 of SXTU01000130.1, read as the reverse complement.
GTGCTTAGTAAGCAGTGCTCTCGCGCGCGTGCAGTGTAGCGGGAACTTTCCGCCCTGCCAGTCAGGAACAGCTTCAGGAACAGCTTCGAGCGAGCCCGTGAAAGTCCGCCTCAGCCGGGCCGATGCAGCTGGATTGAACCACGAAGGGCAAGAAGGGCGCAAAGACGGCCGTCGGCGATTTGACAGGTCGGTGCGATTGTGAGATGCATTCGCGCAGCAGCCGAATCGCGGCCTCTTCCCGAAGCCGCGAGCGGGGGACCCAAAGTCCGGACAACCGGACCGGGGCGAACGGTGAGGTCACCGGGGCCACTTTCCAGGCCCAGCCCGTCAGCTAACCTCGCAGGCATGGGGAAGGGCGATCCTCTGGGAGCGCGAGTGCGCCACCCACGTTCACCCCTTGGCAAACTTCCGTCCCCCGCGGACGGACGGCAGGCGTTCACCACGCTCCGCCGGTCAGAACTGTGTGCGCGTATGAAGACTGAAACTGCGAAATGCTCGGAGTGCGGAGTGGCATCACTATTTGAAACCATCACCCTTGCAGGTGGACACCACGGCCCGATCCTGCTGCCGGGACTCGGCAAGTGGGCTTTCCTCGGGCTACCGCAATTCGGTCTGGCAAATTTCCGCGTGGTGTCATGCGAGGCGTGCGGCCTGACCCGGTTCAACGCGGATGCCGATGCCCGCGCGAAGCTGCCCACGGCCAAGCAGTGGCGCCGGATTTGATTCGTCCCGCGTCCTCACCATCGCCAAACTCCCCCCCGCTGCCATGCAAAGCAACGACTCGGCCCGCCCCGCTCTCGGAGGACTCACGCTCGCCGCCCTCGGCGTCGTCTTCGGCGACATCGGCACCAGCCCGCTCTCCGCGATGCGCGAGTGCTTCACCCCGGAAAGCTCGCACGCCCTGCCCGCGACCCCGGCCAACGCGCTGGGCGGTCTCTCGCTCATCTTCTGGTCGCTCATCCTCATCGTGAGCGTGAAGTATC
>SXTU01000129.1 GCA_005791875.1 Verrucomicrobiales bacterium | reverse complement strand
GTTCGTCAGCGGCTTGCGTCGGCCATCAGCGGTGTTGAGCGTCCAGATTTGCGCCGCCGCCGCGCCGACGTAGCGCGGGCGCGTCCACGGGAAACCGTAGCGGCCATAGACCACCGACTTGCCGTCGGGGGAGAAGCTCGGATAGTTCATCACCGCGTAGTCCTCGGTCAGTCGCGTGGTGCCCAGCGTCTTCAAATCCACGGCGTAGAGCGCGTAGTTGGGACTCTCGCGGCGCGCGGCGAAGAGCAGTTGCTTGCCGTCGGGACTCCAGCCGCCGGTCAACTCCGCGCCGCTGTGCCAGGTGATTTGCTGCGCCGGCCCGCCCTCCGCCGGCACGACGAAAATGTCCCAGCCGCCGTTGCGCTTGCTGGCGAAGGCGACCCACTTGCCATCCGGCGAGAACATCGGATACGCGTCCGACTCGACGTGCGACGTGAGCGCCGTGGCTCGCCCGCCCTCACTCGGCGAGACCCACACATCGCCGCGATACACGAACGCGAGCCGCTTGCCATCGGGACTCAACGCGGGTTGCCGCGCGCCGATGACCGGCTGCGGCGTGGGCGGGGTGAGTTGGGCGGAAGCGGAGACAACAGCGGCGAGGAGCGCAGCAAAAACGCAGGCGGACGAGGGACGGAATTTCATGAGCATCATATTATTTCGGCAGACTGTAAGCCGACGGCAAGCCGGGGGAAAGCTTCACGATGGCACCGCGTGGCATCTGGGACGACGACCCTCTGGTCCCCTCTCCCCCATCGGGGGAGAGGGAGCGCGATGAATGGGCTTCGTGAACGCGGGCCATTCGCCGCGTCAGCGCTCCATCACTGCATCAACCGCTCCACCGTCCACACCACGCCGGCGAGCGCGATGAGCAAGCACGCGGGACGCCGCACCCACGGGCCATACCACACGCGGTCCTCGCACCACTTCGTCGCGGCCCACGCGAACGCGATGACGGCAAGCTGGCCAAGTTCCACGCCGATGTTGAAGGTGAGCAGCGCCACGCCGATTTGCTCGCGAGGCAAGCCGACTTCACTCAGCACGCCCGCGAAGCCCAGCCCGTGTATCAGCCCGAAGCCGAACACCGCCACCCAGCGCCACGGTGAGACTTCCGAGCGGAACAGATTCTCAATCGCCACAACCGCGATAGACAGCGCGATGAGCGGCTCCACCACGCGCCCCGGCAGCGCGAAGATGCCCAGCACCGCCAGCGCGAGCGTGATGGAATGCGCGAGCGTGAAGGCCGTCACCTGCCACAGCAGCGGCTTGAGCTTCGGGCTGAGGAGGAACAGGCCGAGGACGAACAGGATGTGGTCGAGGCCCTTGGGCAGGATGTGCGTGAAGCCGAGTTCGATGAACTGCCACGCGGAGTTGCCCCGCACGGGCGCAAGCGGAGCGCCGCTGGCTCCGGGCGGCACGGGCGGGGGCGGCGTGCCGCGCGAGTCCTCCTGAAACGCGTCGAGGTCTATCACCATCGCCTGGCGCGACTGCACGAGTTGCAGCACGGGCGGAATGCCTTGGCCGCGATGAAAGAGCACTTCAAACAGCGCGGCGAACCCGACGGTGTCGAAGAGCGAGATGGAGAGTTCGAGCTGCTTCGCGGTCGGCGGGATTTCCCAACGCAGCGTGAGTGGCAGCGGTGCGGGAACGACTTCGCCCGGTCGTTCCTCGCGTGTAAGCGTGAACTGCGTCGGTGGCCAGTTCGAAAGCACGCCACGCACGGGCGCGTTTGTGTCGAGCGCGAACCGGACACGCGTCTGCACGTAGTCCGCGATGCGCGGCGCGAGCGTGCGCACCTCGGCCGCGGTCATCAGCACCACGGCGTCGTTCGTCCGCGCGTTGAGGAACTGGAGCAGGTCCGGCTGGTTGAGCTGGAAGGTGAGCGTGAGCGAGTTCGTCGTGAGCAGCGCATCCACGCGCGTGAGCGAGGCGGTGTGGGCGGAGGCGGAAATCAAACCAAGCCAGAGGCAAAGCAATGTCGCAAGGAACCGGGGCAAACGTCCAGATGGACGCCTGGCCTCCCCTCCACTTGCGGAGCGCGGGGCGAAGGTCGCGGTGGTTCGGATCACATTCACAAGCAGCGCAAACCGTCACCCCCCCTACTCCGCTGGCTCCTGCCACCTCGGCACAAGCTGCTGCGGCACGCCCAAGTGGTCCAGCACCCGCGCCACGACCGTGTCCACGACTTGTTCCACCGTCTGCGGGCGGGTGTAGAACGAAGGGCTTGCCGGCAGGATGATCGCGCCGGCGAGGAGCAGCAGCTCCAGGTTCTTCAGGTGAACCAGACTCAGCGGCGTCTCGCGCGGGACGAGGATGAGCTTCTTGCGCTCCTTGAGCATCACGTCCGCCGCGCGCAGCAGCACGTCGTCGCTCGTGCCGTGGGCGATCCGGCCCAGCGTGCCCATGCTGCACGGGATGACCACCATCGCGTCGAACGGATTTGAGCCACTGGCGAAGGGGACGTTCATGCTCTTCAGCCCGTGCGGCACGACGCCCGCCGGAAGCCGCAGGCCGCCGGGCAATTCCTCCGCGATGACGGCGTGCGCGTAGTTGCTCAGGACGACGTGGACCTCGTGCGCACTGGCGTCGAGGTTTTCGAGCAAGCGCTGCGCGTAGAGCGAGCCGCTGGCACCCGTGATGGCAATGACGATTCTCAAGTGCCGCGAATATGTCGGCGCGCACCGCGAGCGGCAAGCCGCGCGATTATCGCGTTGCCTTCAAGTTGGCCGCTTCGCAAACTCCGGCGATGCAACTTTCGGTGAGCGCACTTCCACTTCCGGGTTCAGAAGCCGTCTAACTGCTTTGTGAACCTGCTCACTGCTGTCCTCTCCCGCTCCCGACTCCTTCCGTTCGTGCCCATCATCGTTGCGCTCGCGCTCTCCGGCTGCGGCGGGCCGGAGAAGAGACAGCCTTCCGGCGTCCGCATAACACCGGGCACCACCCGCGCGCCGCGACCGCAACCGCCGCCCTCGTATCCCGCTCCGCGCGTTGTCACGCCGCAGCAAGCGCCGACCTTTGTCCAGCCCCGGCCGCAGCCGCTGCCCCAGGTTCCGCAGCCCGTGCCGACGGTGGTTCCCAAGCCCCAGCCACTGCCGGTCCCGATTCAGCCCGCCGCGCGCCCGCAGTGGATTCCGTTGCAGTCTTGGGCCGCGCAGATGGGCTTCTCCGCTCCCACGCGCGTCAGCCAGACATCCTACCAACTCAGATCCGCCGCCGGCTCGTTCCAGCTCGAAGTCGGCAAGCGCGCCGCGACCTGGAACGGCTACAAGTTCCACCTCGGCTTCGCGCCGGCTTCCACCAACGGCGTGCCTTTCATCCACAGCCTAGACGCCGACAAGACCCTCGCCCCGCTCCTGCAAGTGAACCGCCCCGTCGCGCGCGGACGCGGCGTCATCGTGCTCGACCCCGGCCACGGCGGCATCGATGTCGGCACCAAGAGCGTGCTCAGTAACTCCTTCGAGAAGACCTACGCGCTCGACTGGGCCATGCGCCTCAAACCGCTCCTCGAAGCGCGCGGCTGGAAGGTCGTGCTTACCCGCACCACTGACCGCACCGTCGAGTTGACCGAGCGCGTCCTCATCGCCGAGCAGCAGCAGGCCGACCTCTTCATCAGCCTGCACCTGAACGCCGCCGCTGCCGGAGCCGCGGGTCTGGAGACCTATTGCCTCACCCCCGCGGGCATGGCCTCCACCCTCACGCGCAACTACGCCGACCCGACGAACATTGTGTTGCCTGGCAACTCGCAGGACTTCCAGAGCCTTCACCTTGCGATGCGCGTCCACCGCTCCTTGCTCCAAAACATCGGCATGGCCGACCGAGGCGTGCAACGCGCCCGCTTCATGGCCGTGCTGAAAACTCAGCAACGCCCCGCCATCCTTATCGAAGGTGGCTACCTCTCCGACCGCAACGAAGCCAAGCTCCTCGCCAGCCCCGACTACCGGCAGAAGCTCGCCCTCGCCGTGGCGAAAGCGCTGGAGTAGGCTAGCGCCGCCCACCTGGCTCGCTGACTTTCAGCTCCCGCGCCAGCGGTCGGCTCGGTTATACTCGCCTCATGCAATGGCAGCGTGACAACTACACCCTCACGGACGAAACCGCCCGGCTCGACCTTCCCGCCGTCACCGCCTTGCTCCACGCCACCTACTGGGCTGCGGACCGCTCGCCAGAAACCATCGCGCGCAGCCTCCGCCACTCGTTGAACTTCGGCCTCTTCCACGGCGCGGAACAAATCGGCTTCGCCCGCGTCGTGACCGACCGCGCGACCGTGGGCTATCTCTGCGATGTGGTGATTGCGGACGGGCATCGCGGCCACGGCCTCGGGAAGTGGCTGCTCACCTGCATCCTCGAACACCCCGAGTTGCGCGGCTGCCGCATGGACCTCTTCACCAAGGACGCGCAGGAGTTTTACCGCACCTTCGGTTTCGGCCCTCACAAATACACGAGCCTGGTGCGGTATCCGCGGTGAAGGAGCACGGACGTCTACGTCCGCGTTTCATCGGGCTGCGGACATGGGCGTCCGCGCTCCGAGCACTTCCTCCACCGCCTCGTAAAGCGCCCCCACCATCCGCCGCATCTGCGCCCGCGTCGTGCAATACGGCGGCATCAGCACCACCACGTTGCCGACAGGCCGCGTCAGCACGCCCCGCCTCGCCATCGCCTCGCACACGCGGATGCCCGCCCGCTCGCCGAGCGCAAACGGCTCCCGCGTCCGCCAGTCGCGCACCAACTCGACGCCCGCCACCAAGCCGACTTGCCGCACATCGCCCACGTTCGGCAACGACCAAAGCGACTTCAGCTCGCGCCGTAAATCCGCCTCCAGCCGCGTCCGTGCCTTGACTGACGCCTCACCCGCGAGCAGTTCCAAACTCGCCAAGCCCGCCGCCGCGCCGAGCTGGTTGCCCGTGAAACTGTGTCCGTGGAAGAACGTCTTGAACTCCTCATATTCCCCGAGAAACGCATCGAAGACGGCCTGCGTCGTGAGCGTTGCGGCCATCGGCAGGTAGCCGCCAGTGAGGCCCTTGGCGAGTGCGAGGAAGTCAGGGGCTACGCCCTCGGCGTGCGAGGCGAAGAGGATTTCCGATTTCCGATTTCCGATTTCTGATTGCCTAGGCGAGCGCGGCACCCTCGGCAAATCGGCAATCGGCAATCGGCAATCCGCAATCCCAGTCCTCCCAAAGCCCGTCATCACCTCATCCGCCACCAGCAGCGCGCCGTGCCCGCGCGCGATGTCCGTCACGCGTTTCAGCCAGCCAGCGGGCTGTGGAATCATCCCCGCCGCGCCTTGCATCAACGGCTCGAAGACAAACGCCGCGTAGTCGTTTCCGCGCTTGCGAGCTGCCGCGCACTTCGCCTCCACCTTACCCACGCACTCCCAGTTGCACTTGCGCGACTCGCGCGCATCCGTCCGCTCCGGCTTCGCCTTGTTGAATGGACAGCGGTAGCAATACGGCGACATCACCTGGTCCGTCTTGAAGAGCAGCCCGCTGAAGGCTTTGTGAAACAAGTCCACGTGGCCGAGGCTCACCGCCCCGACCGTGTCGCCGTGATACGCGCCCGTCAGCGAGAGGAAGCGCGGCTTCGTCTGCGGCCCGCGCGTGCGCCGCGTGAACTCGTAGGCCAGCTTCAGTGCGACCTCCATCGCGGTGGACCCGTCATCGGAGAAGAAAACCTTGGTCAATTGCGAATTGCGAATCGCGAATTGCGAATTTGCCTTCGCGCGCGTGCCGTCACGATTCGCCATTTGCAACTCGCCATTCGCCATTTCGACCAGCTTGGCTGCGAGCTGGCTCGCCGGCTCATTCGCGAATCCCAGCGCCGAACTGTGCGCGATTTTTCCGAGCTGCCTCTTCAGCGCTGCGTTCAGCTTCGGATGGTTGTGCCCGTGCAGGTTGGTCCAGATCGAGGAGTTCGCGTCGAGATACTCGCGCCCGTGAACGTCCCGCAGCACCGCGCCCCGGCCCGAGGTGATGACGATTGGCTCGCGCCGCAGCCAGTCGCGCATCTGCGTGAACGGATGCCAAACGTGCGCGTGGTCGAGTTGGGCGAGCTTATGCATTTCCGATTTCCGACAGCGCGTCGGCGAGCGTCGCCAAGTCCTCCGCCGTGTGCTCCGCCGAGACGGTGAAGCGCAGCCGGGCCGCGCCGCGTGCCACTGTCGGGAAACGAATCGCCGGCACAAACACCCCCGCCTCGCGCAGCGCGGCGGACAGCGCCACCGCCCGCGCCTCCGCGCCCACGACCACCGGCACAATCGGCGCGCACACTGCCGACGGCGGGAAGCCTGCGCCGATGAGCACGCGCTTCAACTCTTCGACAAACCGCCACAGCCGTTGCCGCCGAGTCTCGCCCTCCTGCGATTGGATGATGGCCAACCCTGCCCTCGCTGCCGCCGCGGCCGCCGGCACCGGGGCCGTCGAGAAAATAAAACTCCGCGCGCGATTCACCAGCAGGTCCACCAGCTTGCGACTCCCGCAAATCGCGCCGCCCGCTGCGCCCACGGCTTTGCCCAGCGTCGCCATCTGAACCTCGACGCGTCCCGTCAGCTCGAATTCCTCCACCAACCCGCTCCGCTGCGCGCCGAACAAACCCGTCGCGTGCGCCTCGTCCACCATCAGCCACGCGCCGTGCCGCTCCTTCAGCTCAACGATGTCCCGCAGCGGGGCGAGGCCGCCGTCCATCGAGAAAACGCTTTCGGTCACGACCAAGATTCTTGCTGACCGCTGACCGCTGACCGCTCCCTGCTTCCCCGCCCACTTCAGCTTCGCCTCCAAATCGTTCAAGTCGTTATGCCGGAAGACGCGCAGCTTCGCGCCGCACAACTTCGCCGCGTCCACGATGCAGGCGTGGACCAACTTGTCCACGATGATCACGTCGCCCTTCCCGAGCAGCGCGAAGATGGCTCCCTGCGCCGCTGCGTAGCCTGTGGAGAAGGTCAGCGCCGCCTCCGTGCCCTTGAACGCCGCGAGCGCTTCCTCCAGTTCGTGATGCACCGCCAGCGACCCACACACGAGCCTCGACGCGCCCGAGCCAGCGCCGAATTTCTCCAGTGCCTTCACCCCCGCTTCCTTGAGAGCCGGATGCTGCGCGAGGCCGAGATAGTCGTTGGAAGAGAAGTTCAACAGCTCGCGTCCGCCGATCCGGATTCGCGTGCCGTCAGCCGACTCGACGCGCCGCAGCTCGCGCAGCAGGTCCGCCTCGCGATAGGCGGACAGCTCGGCGGCGAGTTGCTTGTCGAAGTCGGTCACGCGCCGACCGTAACAGCGTGGCGGTAGGCGGCAAAGCCTCCCGTAGGTGACGACGTGAGGAGTCTCAAACTTTCCCAGACCCCAGACGCCAGACCCGATTCAGTCAGAGACTCCTCACGTCGTCAGCTACGGGTGCCAACTCCCGCTTGCACCGCACTTGGGCTTCTCCTACAACCACGCGCATGCCGACCACCGCCACGCGCGCCGGAGCGCGTCACCAAAACACTTTCGACCTGAACACTTGGCTCGACGCCCGCAGCGCCGCCGTCAACAGAGCGCTCGACGCCCTGCTCCCGCCCGAGAAGACCAAGCCCGCCACCATTCACAAGGCGATGCGCTACTCCATCTTCGCCGGCGGCAAACGCATGAGGCCCGCGCTTACGCTCGCAGCGGCGGAGGCTTGCGGTGGGCGCGAGGTGGATGCACTGCCGCTCGCGTGCGCCGTCGAATGCATCCACACCTACTCGCTCATCCACGACGACTTGCCCGCGATGGACAACGACGACTTTCGGCGCGGCAAGCCGACGAACCACAAAGTCTTCGGCGAAGGCATTGCCGTGCTCGCCGGCGACGCGCTGCTCACGCAGGCCTTCGAGATCACCGCGTTGGCGAGGGGCTGGCCGCGCTACTCGCATCGCGACCTCGTGCTGGAAGTGGCGAAGGCCAGCGGCTCGCTACAACTTATCGCCGGGCAAGTCGCGGACCTCGAAGGCGAAGGCAAGAGGCTCGGCGTGGCTGAACTCCGCTACATCCACGAGCGCAAGACCAGCGCCCTGCTCTGCTGCGCCGCGCGTCTTGGTGGCATGAGCGCGAACTGCATCCCTGCGCAGCTTCAGGCCCTCACGGACTTCGGCTACAACGTCGGCCTCGCGTTCCAGGTGATTGACGACATCCTCGACGTGACGCAGACCAGCCAGCAGCTCGGCAAGACCGCCGGCAAGGACATCACTGCGCAGAAGGCGACTTATCCGAGCATCGTGGGTTTGGAGAAAAGCCGGAAGATCGCGCAGCAGCTCACCGCCAAAGCCTTCGCCGCGTTGAAGCCTTTCAAAGGCCGCGCCGCCGCCCTCGAAGCCCTCGCGCACTACCTGCTGACGCGGGACAAGTAGAAGGCACGGCAGACAGGAGTGTCCGCCTCAAGCCGTGCGCCGCCTTGACCCGGCCACGCTGTCCCCTAACCTCCGCGCATGTCCTCACCGCAGAGCGCGCCGACGCATTTGGCGCAGATCCTTCGCCACGTTGGGCCGGGACTCATCCTCACGGCGTCCATCGTCGGCTCTGGGGAGTTGATCGTGACGCCGAAGCTCGCGGGCGAGACGGGCTTCAAGCTGCTCTGGCTCATCTTCTTTGGCTGCATCATCAAGGTCTTTGTCCAGATCGAGCTGGGCCGTTACGCCGTCGCCACGGGCAAGACCACACTGGAAGCGCTCGACAGCATCCCCGGCCCGCGCTTCGTGGTGAGCTGGCTGCTGTGGTTGTGGCTGGGGATGTATGTGGCGATCGTCTTCCAGACTGCGGGCATCGTGGGTGGCATTGCGGAAGTTTTTGCCGCCGCAGGAGTCGGGCTGGACAAGAAGCTCATCGCCATCGCCGTCGGTGCGTCGTGCGCCATCCTGCTCGCCATCGGCCGCTACCGACTCGTGGAGAACGCGTCCACGGCGATGGTCGTCGCGTTCACGATGGCCACCATTGTCGCGGTCGGTTCGCTGCAATGGTCGCCCTACGCGATCTCCGGCGCGCAGATCGCCGAGGGCTTCACCTTCTCGCTGCCGGAGAATTTCGGGACCGCCTTCGCCGCGTTCGGCATCATCGGAGTCGGTGCGTCGGAGCTGATTTATTATCCGTATTGGTGCCTGGAGAAGGGCTACGCGGTGAACGTGGGCGCGAACGACGGTTCGCCGGGCTGGTTCGAGCGCGCGCGCGGCTGGATGCGCGTGATGCGCGTGGACGCGTGGATCTCGATGGTGATCTACACGACGGCGACGGTCGCCTTCTACCTGCTCGGCGCTGCGGTGCTTTACGCGAAGGGTCTGAAGGTCACGGACAAGGGGCTGATTGACACGCTCGCGCACATGTATCGCGAGAGCTTCGGCTCGTGGAGCTTTTACGCGTTCCTCGTCGGCGCGTTCTTCGTGCTCTACTCGACGGCCTTCGTCGCCACCGCGTCGAACGCGCGACTGCTGGTGGATGGTCTCGCTCTGTTCAAGGTCATCAAGCTCAACACTCCCGAGGACCGCGTGAAAGCCATCAAGCTCTGGGTCATCATCCTGCCGGCCATCTCCGTGCTGGTCTTCATGCTGTGGGAAAAGCCCGTGACGCTCGTCTTCGTCGGCGCGATTGGGCAGGGCATCATGCTGCCGTTCCTCGCGGGCGCGGCGCTCTACTTCCGCTACAAGCGCACGCCGCCCGAGTTGCAGCCGGGCATGACCTGGACTGTGTGCCTCTGGGTTTCCGCCCTCTCGATGGCGGCTGCAGGCATCTGGCAGGTGGTGAGCGAACTCTCGAAGCTGAAGTAACTTTGCCCGCCGCTCCGTCCCCACGATTCCCCCTGCTCCGGGTTTTCCCCGACCCTGCCTTGGGAAAAATTCGCCCCACGTTCACAAAGCGCTTACATTCCTATGCCATAGTTTCGCACAGAAATGAACCGCCCGACGCCCACACGACATGAGCCGCCCGCGCACCGGATGCTCCGGTTGCGCGGTGTTGTCATCGCGTTTGCGTTGATCGTCACGGCGTCCCTCTCAGGCGCCCAATCTCCGTCGGGCGCAACGCTTGGCATCGCGCCCGGCACCAACGGAAACATCGCCACCGTCAAGGTCTCCGACCCCGGCAACTTCGTCTGGCTGCTGGAAAGCTCCACGAACCTCACCACGTGGACCGAGATCGCCGCCATCAAGCTTCACAACGGCTCCTTCGCTCGCGGCATCCTGCCCGTCGCCACGCCAAATCTCTCCTTCCGCGCCGTCTTCGACCCCGCGCGTCAGACCATCCCGAGCGCGTTGACGAACGCCCTGCTGCTGCCCGCGTCGCCCCTCAACTACACCGCGCTCACGCTGCCTCCGCGTTTCTCGCAGCAGCCCATTCTCGGGCAGGACAACACTCCCGCCACCAATCTAACCACTGACATCGGCGCGACGCTCGGCCGCGTGCTCTTCTACGACAAACGCCTTTCCACGAACCAGACTGTCTCTTGCGCATCCTGCCATGTGCAGGCGAATGGCTTCTCCGACCCTCGCCAGTTCAGCGTTGGATTCAACGGTGGCCTCACTGGCCGCAACTCGATGGGCCTTGCCAACGCGCGTTGGTATCAGCGGCAAAAGTTCTTCTGGGATGAACGCGCCGCGACGCTGGAAGACCAGACCTTGATGCCGATTCAGGACAGCTTGGAAATGGGCATGACTCTCCAGGCCCTCACCAATCGCCTCGCAGCCGAGCCTTTCTACACCAATCTCTTCGCCCAGACTTTCGGTTCCCCGGCCGTCACCAGCGAGCGCATCTCCAAGGCCCTCGCGCAGTTCGTCCGCTCCATCATTTCCACGCAGTCCAAATACGATGCCGGCGTAGCCAGCAACTTCTCCAACTTCACCACGCAGGAGAACCTGGGCCGCCAGATCTTCTTCGGCCAGACTCCGTTCAATTTCGTGACCTGCGCCACCTGCCACGGCACCGACAACTTCGTTCCCGGCCCCAACATCAACAACAACGGCCTTGAAAGCCCCTATGTGGACAAGGGCCTCGGCGCGCTCACGGGCCTCACCCAGGATGAAGGCCTCTTCAAGGTCCCTTCCCTTCGCAACATCGAGCTGACCGCGCCCTATATGCACGACGGCCGCTTCGCCACTCTCGAACAAGTCGTTGAGTTCTATGATTCCGGCGTCGTGAACCACCCGAATCTCTCCCCACCTCTGAAGGCCACCGGTGGCGCTGCCGGAACCCCGCTCCGCCTTAACCTCACCCCGCAGCAAAAGGCCGCCCTCGTCGCCTTCATGAAGACACTCACCGATCCCAGCGTGAGCACCGACGCCAAGTTCTCCGACCCGTTCAACTACGGGAACTGAAGTCCGGCGACTCCAAGCAATCCATTCCCCTGCCCTCGCTTCAATAATCCTCCATCCTCCCACCAAGGGCGTATCTACGTTTCTCGCCCGCTGCTCTTCCCATGCAGCCGCCGACTGAGAGAAAGAAGGGCGCAGAAATAAAGCCCCTTCTTTCTGTCCTTTTCTTTCTGCCAGCCAATGCCCGTCTCCACCCCCTGATGGTCTGCAAGAAACTGAGATGCGTGCTCCCACCAGCCCTTCCTCTTTTCCCTGTTCCCTCCGCGCCCCTTCCATGCCTAAATCCTACCAACCCATAATGAAAACCTCCCCCTCACGACGCCATTTCCTCACCTCACTATCCCTCGCCGCCGCCGCCACAGCCCTCCCCGCCGCTCCACCCCCCCCCCTCCGATGGCAAACTTCGCGTCATCTGCTTCGGCGCACATCCCGACGACTGCGAGCTTCAAGCCGGCGGAGTCGGCGCGTTGTGGGCCGAGCGCGGCCATCATGTCAAACTCGTCTCCGCCACCAACGGCGACATCGGGCACTGGCGCGAGGCCGGCGGCCCGCTCGCCTTGCGACGCAAACAAGAAGTCGAAGCCGCCTCAAAGATTCTCGGCACTACCGTTGAAGTTCTCGACATCCACGACGGCGAACTCATGCCCACCCTCGACAATCGCCGCCTCATCACCCGACTCATCCGCCAATGGCGCGCGGACATCGTCTTCAGCCCGCGCCCCAACGACTACCACCCCGATCACCGCTACACCGGCGTCCTCGTGCAAGACGCCGCCTACATGGTCGGCGTCCCCTTCATCTGCCCCGACGTCGCGCCCCTCGCACGCAATCCCCTCTTCATGTTTTACACCGACCGTTTTCAGAAACCCAACCCCTCCACCTGCGACATCGCCATCTCCATTGACTCAGTCATCGAGAAGAAGCTCGATGCGCTCGCCGTCATGGAATCACAATTTCTCGAAGGCGGCGCACTAGGCCACGCCGCCCTCCTTCCCCGGACCCCTGCCGACAAACCCAAGCGCATCGCCGCCGTTCGCGCCAGCCACGCAGCCCGTTATCTCGGCATCGCCGAGCGTTTCCGCAAGGAACTCCGCCAATGGTATGGCGACGCCCGTGGCTCCGTCGTCCAGCACGCCGAAGCATTCGAGATCTGCGAATATGGCCGCCGCCCCGACTCCGCAGAACTCAAGCAGCTCTTCCCCTTTTTCAGCTGAGGCCACCATCAAGTAGCCGCCGAGGTCAGGAGGCAGATTCTCCTGTGCACGAAAATCTCCGCCTCCTCACCTCGGCGGCTGCCGCGTCCACAGACCTAAATCCCGCGTCCTGCCAGACCGTTTCTGCCCTTCCCATTCGTGTCCATCCTTGTCCATCTGTGGCTCCCCTTTTGAATCTCGGCGGCACTTGCTGCCACCAATTCACCCCCGCACCCTTGTCGGGTATCCACCTGACAGCGTGTCGGGTATCGGCCGTTTGCATTGCGCACCAGTGCGATGCGAACATGGCCTCGATGAAACTCCCTCAAGGCATCTGCGCCGCCCCGCTCACCGCGCGCGCACAGCACACGGGGGACTCCATCCGCAACCCATGTCCAGCCGCCGCGTAGAACAATCCGACCACGCCGTGGAGGAGTTTTGGCGTCCCCTCGCCCAGCGCTGCGGCTGGGCTGTCAGCGCCGCCGCGCAAGACCTCGGCAGCTCCGTGTGCAAGCTCGAACGCCGCTGCCAGCAGGAACTCGGCACCACCCCGCACGACTTCTTCCACCGCGAACGAATGACCACCGCCGCTCGACTCCTCACCTCCGGCCAGACCATCAAATTCGCGGCGCTGACCCTGGGCTACTCCCAGCCCGCGAACTTCAGCCGCGACTTCAAGCGTCACCACGGCCGCCCTTCACGTCTCTTCGCCCCCGCCCGCGATTCGGCCTCGTGAGGGGTGTCGTAATGTTGACTCTGAGAACAGGCGCGGCAGGATGCAGCATGTGATTCTGCGAACACATTTGTTTCTTGTTGTCGCCCTGCTGCTGACTGTGGTCAGGCCGGCACGCGCTGATGGGGTGGATCACTTGATGAAGGCGGAGATGGCGAGGCAGAACATACCGGGCGTCGCGCTGGCGGTGGTGAAGGATGGGAAGCTGGTGAAGGCGGCTGGCTACGGGCTGGCGAATGTCGCGGAGAAAACACCCGTGCAGGCGGAGACGGTGTTCCGCATCGCGTCGGTGGGGAAGCAGTTCATCGCGACGGGGATCATGCTGCTCGTGGAGGAGGGCAAGCTCGGGCTGGAGGACCAGATGGAGAAGTTGATAGATGACGTGCCTGCGGCGTGGGCGGGGTTGACCGTGCGGCAGTTGCTCTCGCACACGTCGGGGCTGGTGAGGGAATCGCCGGGTTACCTCGGAGGCGTGAGGCAGCCGGACATCAATGTGATCCGGGCGGCGTATTTGCTGCCGTTGCAGTTCACGCCTGGGGAAAAGTATCAGTATTCCAACGTGGGGTATTTCACGCTCGCGGAGATCATGCGTCGCACGAGCGGGATGCCGTGGGGGGATTTCATGTCAGCACGCGTGTTCAAGCCCGCGCAGCTCAACGCCACGACGTTGACGGACCAGCCAACGCGCGGGCCACGGGCGGTGGGCTACGCGGGCAAGGACGGCGAGTGGACGCCGGTGGTGGATGCGATCGCGGTGCGCCCGAGCGGGGCGTTTCATTCCACGGTGCTCGACCTCGCGCGATGGGACACGCTGCTGGACGGCAGCAAAGTGCTGAAGGCGGAGTCGCGCGCCCAGATGTGGAAGCCGACGAAGTTAAACGATGGCAGGCTCCACGACTACGGACTCGCGTGGACGGTGGGGACGAAGGGAGGTCGCGCAGTGATACGCCACGGCGGGTCGCAGTCGGGGTTCCGCACGGAGTTCATGCGCTTCCCGAAGGACCGCGTGACGGTGATCGTGCTGGCAAACAGCGACGAGGCGAAGCCGATGGTGTTCGCGGAGCTGGTGGCGGAGAAATTTCTGCCGATTACACAGCAGAAGTAGTCCGAGGAAGATCAGTTGCTCCGCTCGACGGGGCGGAAGGGCCAGACCCAGCTCGCGAACGCGCCGAGCTTGCGCGTCTGAATCCAGACTTTGCCCTGCCCGCTGAATCGGCAGACGAAGCCCTCGCCGGAGAAGAACAGCGACTTGTAACCGCCGATGCGCCCGACCTCGTATTGCAGGCCGTCGGTGAAGGCGACGATGTGGCCGGTGTCCACCACGTAGTTTCCGGAGACGTTCACGCAGAACATCGCACCGTAGGTGTTGAACCAGAGGTCCCCCTTGCCGGAGCACTTGATGAGGAAGAGGCTTTCGCCGGAGAAGAAGCCTTTCAAGCCCTGCCATTTGCTGTCGAGCGTCACGCCCATGCCGCTCGCGACGAAGCCGCTGCTCTGGAGAAACACAGTGTCGC
Source organism: Verrucomicrobiales bacterium (assembly GCA_005791875.1). Lineage (GTDB taxonomy): Bacteria > Verrucomicrobiota > Verrucomicrobiia > Limisphaerales > SXTU01 > SXTU01. Next base: position 13,047 of record SXTU01000129.1, on the reverse strand, counting down.
CGTCGAGATAGACGTGCTCGAGATCGCCGGGCGCGCCGGGTGCGATGCCGATGCTGCCGGGGGCGTTCGCGGCGGTGAACTCGTTGACGAAGATGCTCTCGCCGGTCAGGAGTCGCGACAGACCGCCGCGCATCTTGGTCTTCATCTCCATGTTCGTGTCCATGGTGGCCATGGCGGAGGCTTCGACTTTCAGCGTTTGATTGGCGGGAAGCTGCACCGTTAGAAAAGCGAAGTCGGGGCGGCCCTCAATCAAGTAGTCGAACTCGCGGCGCTGGTCGGTGCTGTAGCCGGCGGTGAGCAGGCCGGAAGCACTCGCTGAAGACGCTGCACGCAACGGCGGCGGGCCGCCTTTCGGAAGCGGGGGCGGGCCACCGGCGACAACGAGCGCGGGGGATTGCGCGGCAGTGACCCACCCGGTAAGCCCATCGTGGAAGACATGGTCGGTGGGCTTGAGCTCGCCGGACGCTAGCATTTGGCGGACTTGCTCGACGGGAAACGGGCCTTCCGAAACGCCGGTGCGGGAAATGTGGATTTGCATTGTCAGAGAGGTGTTTCGTGTTCCGTGTTGCGTCTTGGGGCGCGGTGCTTATGCGTGGCCGATGCCAACACGGAACACGCAGCACGCAGCACGTTTCGAGAAGTGTTCTTACGCAAGTTGTTCATCGAGGCTTCAACTCCGGCCCCAGTTCCATGCCGAAGCCCTTCGCGTTGTGGCTCTGGCACCAGACCGTGCCGCGACCGGAGAAGCGGCAGACCAAGCCTTCGCCGCCGAGGATGGCCGTCATCCAGCTTCCGCCGGCCTTGGTGATGGTGAAGTTCAGCGTCTCCTGGAACGCGACGATGTGGCCGGTGTCCACGATGTAGTCGCCGTCCACCTCGATGGGATAAATCGCGCCGAAGCTGGAGATGACGACCGGGCCGGTGCCGCTGAGTTGCAGCCAGAAGGCGCTCTCGCCCGAGAAGAACGATTTGAAGCCCTGCCAGCCCAGGTTCACGTTCACGCTGCTCTCGCACGCGACGAACGAGCCGGATTGCACGATGAGATTCTCGCCCCGCAAATCGTAGCGCAGCATGTCGCCGGGGAGCGTGGCCGCGAGGAATACTTCGCCGCTGGCGGTGCTGGCGGAGTAGTGGTTCAGGAACAGCGACTCGCCCGCGAGCAGGCGCTTGGCGGCAGCGAAGAGCGAACCGGAGTCGCGCTTGTGCGTGGTGGTGGTGAGCGTGAGCGAGTCGCTCATCGCAATCATCGCGCCCGACTCGGTGGTGAGGTGCTCGCCGGGCGAGAGCACAACGCGCGCGGCGGCGTTGCCGGGGCGGCTGAGAAGTTGAATGTCCATGTTAGATGCGAGGGTTGAGCCAGTTGGCGAGGCCGCTGATGCTGCGCGTTTGAATCACAATCTTCCCCTTGCCCTCGACGCGCGTCACGAAACCCTCGCCGCCGAAGAGGCTGGAGAAAATCCCGCCGGCCAGTTGCAGCTTGAGCTTCATCTGCGGCTCGTAGGCGACGAGGTGGCTGGTGTCCACGATGTATTCGCCCTCGACCTGCCGCTCCAGCAGCTCGCCATACGCGCCATACCAGAGCGTGCCCGTGCCGGAGATGGTGAGCTTGAAGAAGCCTTCGCGGGCGATGCCGCTGACCAACCCAGCCCAGCGCAAGCCGAGCTTGAGGCCGGGGGTGGACGCGATGTAAGCGCCCGGCTGGAGGCAGAGCGTCTCGCCGTTGAGTTGCACCTCCCTCATGTTGCCCGGCGTGGTCTGCACCAGCGTGACGCGGCGCGGGCCGGTGGTGGCGTTCGTGAACGTGTTGATGAAGAGCGACTCGCCCGCGAGAAATTTCTTAGCGAGGCCGGAGAAGAAACCGCCGTTGAGCTTCGCCTGCATCCCGAGGTCCGCCGCCATGCTGGACATGGCGTCCGACTCGGCGATGACGCTCTCGCCGGAGTCGAGGTCAACGTGCAGGTAGGCGAACGACGGCGCGCCTTCGATGGTGGTCTTCATGGCAGTGGGGAAAGTGTTTCAGGAGCAATTGCGCTGGCCAAGGTTGAAGTTCCTGAGTGTCGAGGTCAAGCCGCCGTGCCCGCTCCCGGCTACAGATACTTCTTCGGAATCTCCGCCCCCGCCACGTAGCTCAACTTACCGATGTTGCACATCTGATACACGTTGATGCGGAAGTCCGGGCAGGTGCTCACGAGGCAGTAGGCGTCCGTCGGCGTGAAGTTGTGCTCGCGGATCAGCCAGTCCATTAGGTGGAAGGTGGCGGTCTTCACCGCCTCCTCCAGCGGCTTCGCGGCGTGTAGGGCGATGAGCGCGTCGGGCTTCTCGATGCGCATCCACGGGAGCTTCTTGCCCTTCAGCACCTCGAAGCGCAGCCGCACCGTCGAGCACGTCTCCGCCGCCGTGCCGGTGAACTCCGTGTCACCCTGACTGGCATGAACATCGCCGAGATAGAACCGCGCGCCGGCGTGATGCACTGGCAGGAAAATCTTGTTGCCCACCGCCACGTCGCGGATGTCGAGGTTGCCGCCCCACTCGCCCTGACCGTCAATGCTCGTGCAAACCTCGCGGTCCGGCGCGTTGCCCAGCGTGCCGATGAACGGCGTGACCGGCCACGAGATGCGGTCGCTGAAATGCACCGTGCCATCGCGCATCGTGCCGCTCGGGCCGGGCGTGTGGCGAAGAATCTTGGTGGTGTATTCGCCGCTCAACTCCGGCCAGCGCGTGGACTCGCCCAGCGGCCCGCGCCGTGGCCCGATGGCAATCCACGAGTAGTCCGCCACGAGGATGTCTTCGATGTGGACGACCAGCGTGTCGCCCCGCTCCGCGCCCTCGACGAAAACCGGTCCGCCGAGCGGGTTCGCCATCGCAGGGATGCGGTCAAAGCCCGGGCGATTGCCAGGAATTGCCTTGTCCGCCTCGGTCTTGAAGTAGCCCGACGAGGCGTCCCACGTCTCGATTTCAAACGCCTCGCCTGGCTGAACGCGGAGCTGCGGTTCCTCGCGCCAATCGAGCACGAACTTGCGGGCTTGGTCTCGAAGGATGCGTTGCATGGCCAAGAGTATGCGGAACGGAAACCGGACGCCAAGCTTGCTCCATGCCGTCTCGCTGGCTACGGTTCGCGACTGAAGAAAGAGCGCGCCTATCATTCCGACCCGGAGATTCTCGGCGGCACGCTGGTCTTCAAGGGCACGCGCGTCCCGGTGCGAAGCCTCTTCGACCACCTGAAGGCGGGCGATTCCATCGAGGTGTTTCTGGACGGCTTCCCGAGCGTGAAGCGTTCGCAGGTGCTGGCCGTGCTCAAGGAAATGGAAACCGAAGTCCTCGCCCACGCGTGACGCACCGTGCGCATCCTGCTGGACGAAAACCTGAACTGGCGGCTGAAGTGGTTTCTGCCCGGCCATGAGGTGAAATCGGTGCCGCGCATCGGCTGGGCAGGCCTGAAGAACGGCAATCTCCTCGCGGGGGCGGCGGAGCAGTTCGATGTGCTTATCACCATGGATGGATCAATGGCCAGCCAGCAGAATCTGGCACAGCTTCGCCTCGTAATCGTCGCGCTGTCCGCATCCTCAAACCGCTTGGAAGACCCCAGCCCCTTGATGCCCAAGGTGCTCGCGGTGCTGCGTTCGCTCAAGCCCGGCAGGGTGGTGAAGATTCGCGCCTGATCGGCGCACCCATCTTCACTCCGCCTTCTTGAAAAACTCCGCTTTCTTCGCCTCCGCACTCGGCCCCCAGATCTTGATGCTCGTCACCATGCCCACGTCATCGAAGGAGCCGAAGCCGATGTGTCCCTTGGTGAACGTCTTGTCCTCCGCGAGCATGATGGGCTTGGAAAAGTCGTCGAAGAAGACCTTGTAAGTGCCAGCCTTGGTGTCGCGCTCGGCGCGGATTTTATGCCACTCGCGCTCGCCCCAGGTAATGCCCTTGGTCGTCTCCTTGGCGAAGTTCTTCCGCGGCGCACCATTCACGATGAAGACATTATGCGCGTTTGGGTCGGCGGCGACGGCGATGTGGTTGTAGTAATACTGCGCCGGCCCGGTGAAGCCGAAGAAGAGGCACATGTCCTGGTGGCCGTAGGGCTTCTTCGTCGAGAGCAGCTCCACCTCCAGCACAAAGTCGCCGAAGGCCTTGTCCGCGATGAGCGCGATGTTCAGCGGCGAGCGGTGCTCGGGCTTGTAGGCGCTCTGCTTGTGCAACTCCAGCGCGGGCTTGTCCTTCTCCTTCGCCAGCCGCCACGCGGACGGGTCGGTGAAGACGAAGTCCTTGAGCGCATCGAGCTTGGTGAAGTTCTGCTCGTAGAGCAGCTTGTAGCCGGCGGGGAGTTTCGGCGCGTCCGCGGCATGAGCGGAGAGGGCAGCAAGCAGGGCGGTGGCTACAAGGAGGTATTCGCGAATATTCATCGTGTGAGGGAGGGTTGCCGCCCACCGCTGCCCGTTCAAGCTGGAACCGACACCCGGCTCACGGCTCGTTCGTGTTGTTCCACTGCTTGATGATGTTCGGGTCCGTCGCGGAGACGAGCTGCGCGCGCTCTTTGGTCTCCAGATGGCCGTCGCAGAAGAGGATGTTCGCGCGCTTGCCGGAGTGTAGTTCACCGGGATACTGGCGCAGCGCATAGATGCCGATGAAGCCGCTCCAGTTCGGGTCGCCGCCAAACGCCGTGTCGTAGTTGCTGTCGCCCAGCGCGATCATGCTCGATGGCGCGCGCACCATGGCTTCGGAGGTCTGGCCATTGGCAGGGTTGATGCCTTGGAAAACACCCAAGCCCGTGTTGGGGTTGCGACCAGTGAAAGCGCCCCAAACGTTGTAGCCGTAACTCAGGAAGCTGCTCCCCCCAGAGCGCAACCGCACTTCGTCCTGCGCGTAACCTCCGTAGGCTGGCAGTCCGCTTCCCATGGTCACCTTCCACTCAGCTTTGTCGTTGGCCTGAGGGCAGCGGAAAATCTTCGTGTTCATTCCCGATCCGGATTCCTTCCGCATTTGTGCGGGCCAAAGCCAAGTGGCTCCGTCGGCCATAATCCCCTGCGGGTAATACCCGCATTCCGAAACATAGAGCAGAATCCCCATCCCGATCTGCCGCTCGTTGTTCACGCAGGCGATTCCTTTGCCCTTCATTTTCGCCTTGGCCAGCGCGGGCAGGAGCATCCCAGCCAGGATGGCGATGATGGCAATGACCACCAGCAGTTCGATCAAGGTAAACCCCTTCCGTGAAGGCCGGGTGGCGGGGGCGAAATGCATGTCCCACAGATGTGCCGATGCACGGTTGGCGTCAAGGCGTTTGTTGCCGCACGCCTTGGGTGAGCGGGCGCGGTTACGGCTTCGCCTCAATGTGGCTCGCCATCGGGATCCGGTAGCGCTCCAGAATGCGCTTGGTCGCGGCGTCCATCAGACCGGCGTCGAGGACGATGCGGCGGAGATTGTCGCCGCGATGGAACTCGATGGTGTGAAAGCCTTCCTGCGGCTGTTGCAGCGCGGCCTGCACGTCGGCGAGGCGGCTGATTTTTTGGCCGTTGACGGTGTCCACCACGAGGAAGCGCGCGTCCTGATAGCCGACGACGTAGGGATCAGGCAGCACGCTGGTCAGCACGACGAGGCCGCTGCGTTCAGCGCTGGGCGGTCCGCCCGCGTAGTGCGCGAGTCGGAACGGAGCGCGGCGCTTCCAGTCCTCGCCGAACCCGCGCAGCAGTGGGATGTTCAGCGGCTGGAGGACGAGCCCGCCGGCGATGAGGAACTCGGGTGCTTGGTCAAAGGTCTGTTCCGCGAGCAGCTTCACGGAGTAGTCGAGCTTGGGCAGGCGGTAGTCCAGGTTCATCTGTGCGCCATCGCGCCAGATTTTCATCTTCACCACTTCGCCGGCGAATTTCCGGCGCGAGCCGAGATTCTCGACGATGAGCTGCCCGTAGTCGGGGTCTTTGTAATAGCCTTGGTTGTCCACATCGAAGCCGTCCACTTGCAGGATGAGGTCGCGGGGCTTGAGGTTCGGCTCGACCTTCGGCGTGGCGGGCACGTCAATCACCAGCGCGCCGCGCGGGTCGCCGGGAAGTTTCAGGAACTTGAAGGTCGAGGGATTTTCCACGGGTGTCCACGTGAACGGGAAGAAGCCCAGGCCGGGATACTTGCCGGCCTTGCGCGCGGCGAGGATTGGCTCGATGAACGACGCGGGCAGGAAGCGCGCGTTGTTGCCGCCCTGCCCCGTCGCGAGGCCGGCGACCTTGCCATTCGCCACGAGCGGCTCGGCCCAACCCACAGCCTGCATCTCGGTGCTGGCCTCGAGCTGGAGGTGCTGGAAGAAGGAGAGTCGCGCGTCCTCGACGAGGAACTGGTTGAACTCGGCCTTGCGCGCTTCGAGGTTGCCGCTGCGCCAGCGGACGATTTGCAGCCCCTCTTTGGGCAGCTTGCCGGTGATGAACGGGGCGGGTTTCAAGCCCGGCCAGAAGGCATCTTCTTTCGCGGTGAGCACGGCGAGGTTGGCGTGATAGTCCAGCCACACGACCTCGGCGTCCCACCATTTGCCGCGCCCGCCCCGCTGCACACGGACGAGCGTGCGGTCGGAGAGTTCCTCGGCGGTGGTGAGGATTTCGCGCGCGCCGATGACGAGGCCATTCTTCTGCACCGTGCGCGACTTGGGTGTCCAAGGCTGGAAGACCTCGTAAGCCCGGCGCGTGACTTCGAGATAGACAAGGGCGCTTTCCCAGTCCGGGGCGGGGGCGGCGGGGGCGCGCTGGCAGAGGAGAAGGAGAGCCAGGGCCAGCGCCAAAGGATGCAGGATGCAGGATGCAGGATGCAGGAGCGCCGGTCGCGAGGGACGACGGCTTGAGATGGGGTAACGGTCGCGCATTGGAAATTGGGGCTTGGTCATTCCTTGGTCATTGGGCCTTGGCCATTTGTCATTCACAACCGCCGGTCCTTCGGGATGCCATACGTCTTCAGAATCTGCGCGTTCGCCTTGTCGGCGCTTTCGCGTTCGAGGCACTCGAAGGTGTTCTTCGGCAGGAACTCGACGACGTGCTGGCCGTTGCTGGGCGACTCGAACGCGCGAATCACATCCTCCAAGCGCTCGATGCGGATGCCGTTGATTTTGTCCACGAGCGCGCGGCCACGGGTGCGGAAGTTCGCGTTTACCCCGTCGGCGAGCACGGTAGAAAGCACGATGGGCTCAATGCGCACGGTCTTGGGCGATTCCTGCCGACGGTAGAAAAGCTCGTAGGTCAGCTCCGCGCCCGCCGTGTCCGACCAGCCGCGCCCGAAGGTCTTCAGGTAATCGAGGCTGATGGGCGTGAAGACGAGTCCGGCATAGACAAAGTAGCGCGGCGGGGTGTCGTATTGGTTGCCGAGAACCTTGTCGGTGCCGCTGACTTCCACCGGCAGTGCGATGCTCTGCTCTTTGCCATCGCGCCAGATTTTCAGCGCCATGCTCTGGCCGTGCTGCGCCTCCTGCACGGCCATCGCCAGCGCCATGCGGTTGCCCTCATAAACAATGGAGCCGTCGCTGCCGACCGGGTAATTGCCGACCTGCAAGACCACATCATCGGGCCGCAGCACCTTCTCCGCCGGCGTGCCGGGTATGGTGGAGTCCACACGCACGCCCTTGTCGTTGTCGGGCAGTTTGAGCTTGCGGCGGTAGGCGGTGTTTTGCAGCGGCGCGGTGCGGACGCCGGCGCTGGGGAAGCCGTCGTATTTGCCGTCCTTGATGTCGTCGAGGAAGTGGTTGATGACCGGCGCTGGGATGAAGAAGCCGGCGTTCTCGAGGCCGGGCATTCCTTGGAAGGCAACACCGATGACCTTGTCGTCCTGGATCACGGGGCCGCCAGAGTTGCCGGGGTTAATCGCCGCGTCGGTCTGCACGCCGAGCAGCGAGCGGTTACCGATGTGCGCGTAGGTCTGCAACTCGATGCGCGAGACGACGCCGCGCGTGTAGGAGATTTGCTCGCCGCCCGCCGGATAGCCGTAGGTGACGACTGTCGAGCGCACCTTCGGCAACGGGCCGAACTCCAGCGGCTCGCAGCCGTCGTAGAAGAGCGAGTCTTCTACCTCCAGCAACGCGAGGTCGCAATCGTGGGCCACGAACACGACGCGCGCGAGATAGGGGCGCGGGTCCTGATAACGCTTCACCATAAGCTGTCGCGCCCAGCTCACGACGTGGGCGTTGGTCATAATGCGGCGGCCCTTGATGATGAAGCCCGTGCCGCTGCTGCGCCGGAGTTGGCCGAACTTCCACGGCTCATCCCAGTCAGCCTCTTGGGCGAAGGTGAAAATCTGAACGACGGCCTTCTCCGGGTCCGCCGCGAGGGTGGGGAGGGAGGAAAGCGCGAGCACCGCGAGGAGGGAGCAAATAGACTTTATGGACACTCGCGAAAAGTGGCGACGCGCAAGGGGAGGGTCAAGCTTGGGATTGGGGAAAGACTCTTTCACCGCGTAGGTGAGACGGACGTAGAGAGGAAGCGGGGCGAACTCTGCGGCTGTCCCGACTCTGCGGTGCAGCTCCCTACCAACCCCGTTCCCCGATGGCTGTGGGAATCGTGTCCAGCAGCCAGCCGGGCATGCAGCCCAAAAGCACGGTCACAACCGCCAGCAGCACAACGACCACGCGGCTGAGGGACGAGACCACCAACGGCCGCGCGTTCTCGTCGGCTTCCACCACGAAGACCTGCTTCAGCACTTGGAGATAGTAGTAGAGCGAGACGCAGCTCATCGCGATGCCCAGGATGACGAGCCAGAGGAACGGCAGGTGGTGCCCGCCGTTCGTGAGCGCGGCGGCGAAGAGGTAGAATTTGCCGAAGAAGCCGGCCAGCGGCGGGATGCCCGCGAGTGAGAGGAGGAAGACCATTAGACACCACGCCAGCACAGGCGCGCGGCGGGCGAGGCCGGCGAAGTCTTTGAGCTGGTCGCCGCCGACCTGCGACTCGACCACGCCCAGCACGCCGAACGCGCCGACGGTCGTGAGCGCGTAGGTGGTGACGTAGAAGAGCAGCGAGCCGAAGGCGTCGCCGCCGGGCGCGAGGAAGCCGATGAGCATGTAGCCCGCGTGCGCGATGGCTGAGTAGGCGAGCAACCGGCGGACACTCGTCTGTTTGATGGCGGCGAGGTTGCCCAAGACCATCGAGACGGCGGCGATGATGGACAGCAGCGGAATCCAACCACCGGTCGCCTTTTCCTCGTCACCCCAGCCGAGCTGGCTGAAGCCGAGCAGTAACACTTTCGCGAAGACAAAGAAGCTCGCGACCTTCGAGCCGCTGGCGATGAACACCGCGCTGGGCAATGGCGCGCCTTGATAAGCGTCTGGTGCCCACAGGTGGAATGGCACGGCCGCGACCTTGAAGCCGAAGCCGATGACGACCATCACGAGCGCGACGGTCAGCAACGGGTCGGCTCCGATGGTGAAGAGTTTCTCCGCCATCTTCGGGACGTGGGTCGTGCCGGTGAGGCCGTAGAGCAGGCTGAAGCCGAAGAGCAGGAAGGCCGCGCTCATGCCGCCGAAGAGGAAGTATTTCAGCGCGGCCTCGGCGGAGGCGCGGCTGTCCTTGTTGAACGCGACGAGGATGTAGAGCGTGAGGCTGACCAGCTCCAGCGAGGCGAAAATCATCAGCAACTCCTCGGTGCTGACCAGTAGCATCATGCCGACGGTCGCGAGCAGGAGGAGGGCAAAGTATTCGCCGACGTGGCGCGTGAACTTGCAGTCCACCGAGAGTATCGCGGTGAGCACGGTGAGCAGGAGGAGGACGGCTTTGACCGTCTCGTTCAGTGGGTCAATGACGAGCATCCCGCCGTGCCAGTTGCCCACCGTCGGGTTCAGGAAAATCCAGACCACCGCTCCTCCGCAGCCGAGGGTCGTCAAGCCGGCCGCGATGCTCATGCGGTAGGAGTGGGGCGTGCCTTGCAGGCCGAGCAGGTCCACGGCGAGCACGAGCAGGGCGGTGCAGACGACGATGACTTCCGGCGCGAGGGCGGTGAAAAGGGCGAGGTAGTCGGCGGTGTTCACAGGCCAGCCACCTTTCTCAGCCCGTCGAAGAGCGGCGATTTGAAACTGGGCACGATGAGGTCGAGCAGCAGGCGCGGGTGCAGCCCGATGACGACGGTGCAGAAAATCAACAGCGCCGCGCCGAGTCGCTCGGGCACGGAGATGGGGTCCAGCGGATGATCGTGGTCGTGGGCTTCAGCGGACGCGGGCTTGTCGGAGAAGAAAACCTGGGCGGTGGTCTTGAGCGTATAGACCACGCCAATCACGATGCCGACGCCGGCGAGGAGCGCGAGTTTCGGGAACGCCTGCCACGCGCCGATGAGCACCTGCAACTCCGCAATGAAGCCGCTGAAGCCCGGCATCCCCATCGAGGCGAAGCCCGCGATGACGAAGGTCACGGCGGCGAACGGCATCTTGCGGGCGAGGCCCATGCCTTCCAACGCGTCCAGCTCCCGCGTGTGCGCGCGGTCATAAACCATCCGGCCCACCACGGCGAAGAGCAGTCCCGCGATGACGCCGTGCGAGAACATTTGCAGCACCGCGCCGCTCCAGCCGACTTCGTTGAGTGTCGCCAAGCCCAGCAGCACGAAGCCCATGTGGCTCACGCTCGAATAGCCGATGACGAACTTGAAGTCCTTCTGCACGAGCGCGACGAGCGCGCCATAGACGATGCCCGTGACCGCCAGCGCGGCGAGTTCGTGCTGCCACATCTTCAAGCCCTCGGGGAAGAGCGTCATCGCCACGCGCAGGCAGCCGTAAGCGCCGAGCTTCATCACCACGCCAGCCAGCAGCATCGAGGCAGCGGTCGGCGCGGCGGAGTGACCGGTCGGCGCCCAGGTGTGGAAGGGCCAGATGCCCGCGAGGATTGCGAAGCCCACGAACACGAGTGGGAACGCCCAGCGCTGGAACTCCGGGGCAAAGGAATGTTGCGCGAGCGCTTGCAGGTCGAAGCTGGTGTGGCCGGACACCGCGTAGGCCGCAAGCATTCCAATCAACACCATGCCACTGCCGATGAACGAATAGAGCGCCAGCTTCATTGCCGCGTAGTCGCGCCGCGTGGAACCCCAGATGGCGATGAGGAAGTATTTCGGGACGATGGCGATTTCGTAGAACACGAAGAGCAGGAACAGGTCGAGGCTGAGGAACACGCCATAGACGCCGCCGATGAGCGCGAAGAAGAAGGCGAAGAACTCGTTGGTGCGGCGCTCGACGTTCCACGAGAAGAGCACGCCCGCCACCGCCGCGATGCCCGTGAGCAGCACGAGCGTCACGCTGATGCCGTCCGCCGCCAGCGAGAAGTCAATGCCCAGCGCGGGAATCCACCGGACGTTCGTGATGACTTCGAGGCCGTTCTCGGGCTTGAACTGCATCGCGCCGATGAGCGCGCACATCAGCCCGGCCAGCGCCGTGCCGAACGCCACCGCCCGCGTCGCGCGCGGGTTGTCGCGCGGCGTCAGCAGGCACGCGAGCGCGCCGGCGAAGGAGAGGTAAATGGTCCAGGCGAGCATCAGCGGAAAAACTTTCTGACCACGTTATGCGGCGACGCGATGACCGGCGCGTCCAGATCAAAGGCGCTCATCTCCAAACTCAACCGAGCGAAATCAGCGCCGAGCAGATGCTCGTCGGACGTGACGAGCATCCGACATCCCAACAGCGCGGCTTCGGGCGGCAGAAACGAATCGTGAATCTCGGATTCAGGAATCAATCCGCAAACCCGGAGCCGTCGCGCCACCTGCTCGGCGATTCCCATTTCCACCGCCGAAAGGCTGCGCGGCTGCATCCCGCGCTCATGCGCGAGCCGGATGGCCTTGCGCGCGGTCGTCCGCTTCAGCGGCGTGCGACCGGTCGTGGCGAGATGAGCAAGCTCGTGCTGCACGGTGGGAGTGAGAATGAACGTCAGGCCCGGAAGCCGGCGCACCAGCAAGTCATGGGCATCGGTGGCGTCCTCCACGCCGTCCGCGAGGTCGAAGAGGAAGTTGACATCAACGGCGACGGGCTGACGCCGTTTTGGGGCTGACTCCATAAAAGAGCTTGGTGAACGCGTTGTCCAAACGCTCCCGGTCGGTGTCGGTCAGATGGTTGCACTCCGCGCGCAGTTCCTCGGCGAGCAGAGTGCCACGGGTCTTGCGGGCGGGCTTGGCTGGTTTCGCGGGTTTCATGATATTGTTACCCTTTGAGTGGTTGAAAAGCGGACATCGCCATAGGCAATCTGCATCGCACGCCCCAGCAGGCGCTCCCGCTCAATGGCGGTGAGCTTGTTCATCGCGGGCCGATACTTCTCCACGATGAGCGTTCCCGGAGACTTGCGTTCTTTCTTGGGGTTCGCCGCTTTCATGCTGCGGGTATCCCATTCCAGCAGGGCAAAGTCAACTTGCCTGCCAGCAGGACGCAAGCATTCCAGCCATGCAGGAAATGAGGGTTCATCATTATCTTGAGCGCTCATATTTTTCCTTCCAACGAATCCGCGCTATTTCTTGCCGCAGTCGTAGTCCAGTCAATACAAGTAACAGTGCGAGCAGCCAAAACCCGGCTACTCCGAACATCGCGAAGAGGTCCTCCCAGCCAACCAACCAGACTGTAACCACCGCGAAAAACGTAGCAGCTAGAAGTAGTTGCCAGAAGTGTCCGCGATGGACAATGGGCCAGTCTCGCCACAACTCATGGCCCAAGACAACCGTCCGCCAGCCTAGCCATAGGTATCCGCAAAGCCCGAGCGGAAACAGCAAGGCCAGCCCCATCAGCCAAACCATCCAGCCAATGGCCAACCCCAGCAGAAGGCGGAAAGTGACCCAAAGAAGGCGTTCCATGAACGTATTGTTAGTATTCAGACAGACGCTAATTGGACAAGCGTGGGTGAAGGAAAGTGCTTTCGCTCTGATTTCATCTCTCAGAAGGGCAACTGCCGCACCCAGTGCGCGACGGTCGAGTTGATGACGGCGATGATGAACTGCGGCCACATGCCGAGCGCGAACATCAGCAGCGTCGCGGGGAAGACCACCGCGCCTTCGTTGTAAGTCAGGTCGGGGAAGCGCGCCCACTTCTCGTTGAGCGGGCCGCACCAGACCTTCTGGATGACGGTCAGGATGAAGATGGCGGTG
>SXTU01000128.1 GCA_005791875.1 Verrucomicrobiales bacterium | reverse complement strand
GCCGACCTCACTGGCGAGCAGGCTGCCCGACGGACTGTAGATGCGCAGATGTGGATAGAGCGTCGCCGTCCCTGTCGTCTTCGCCAGCGCCACCACCGCGCTGTCATTCGCTGCGAGGTCGAACGTGTAGGTATTGGTCGGATTTCCGACTGTAATGCTGCCAAAGACAGTCTGGCCGGAAGTGATCGGTGCGGCACCAAAGCCCACTTGAGCCCATGCGGCGACCCAGAATGCGACCAGAATGGCGGCCTTGAATTTCATTCAAACCCCGTGCTGGCCGTCAGTCTTCTGGTTGTCCGGGGACCGGTCAATGTAATTGACCGAGTAATCGGCTCACTTGCGCTTTTCGACGGCTCCCTCGACGTTCTTGTCCACGAAGATTTGCTTGTCCACTGCCTGCCAGACGATTTTGTAATAGGTTTCCAACTCGGTCGGATAATACACATCTGAAAAGCGCAGTTTCACTTTGGTCTGCTTGTCGCCCATCTTGACCAGTTGAAAAGTCAGGCTCTTCTGCATCTTTTCATAGCGGGACATCATGTCCGACATATCCATCATCTCGCTCGCGTTTTTCATCTGGCTGCTTTTGAAATCGCGATCCAGCACGCTCACGTCAAAGTCGTTAAGCTTGCACCATTCGTTCACCGCCTCCCGCCGCATGGCCTTTGACTCAGAGGGTGGTAGTTCAATCCCAGAAGCCGTGAGCAAACCCGATTGGCGCTCGATGGTTCCGAGTTTCAATTCCAGAGTAGCCACTGCGAGGGTGAGGGAATCAAAAACTCTCGGAAAATCTGACTCGAAAATACGGTCGCCAGTTGCCAGGGCCATTTTTTTCCGTTGTTCATTCCACGCGTCAGTGTCGGGTCGAGAGGTGAATTTCCTCGAAATTTTCGCCTGTGCAGCCATCAAGTCCTGGTCAGACTTCATGTCCTGCCCCCTTTTGTAGCTAACGCCAGTGCTAACCGCTCCGACGATGAGCGGTGCAGCAACGCACCCGGAGAGCAGCACGGCGACGGACACTGAGGTGGCAATGATGAGTGAGGTTTGTAATTTCATTCTTGTTGATTGGTTCGTTGTTCTTGGTGACTGGATGTTGCTGTTTAGTAACTGGATTGGCGGATCGAATAGTCTTTCACTGTCTTGTCTGCGTTGAACTTGATTATGAAGGTAAACGTCTTCACGGAACTGGTCACAGTGCTCTTGCCTTCCTGCTCAATCTCTTCCTTCCCCTTGCTCTTCACCCCGCCAACCCCGGTGATAAACGGAATGCCGAAATACGCAGCCATCGCACTGGCCTCGTTCTTTCGGGTTTGTTTGCCGGACTGCTCTGTGCTTCGGGTGCTGGATTGCTTGTCATACATCCAAACCTCCGTGCCATCCTTGTCGGTGGTCGTCACATTCGGGGCACCAAAAGCTTCCAGAAGCTCCACCTGCGTAGTGACGCCTTTCTTCACTTGTCCAGCCGTTAAAAGCGGCCCTGTGCTCGGCTTATCCGGCGAGGGTGGCGCTGGTGGTGGGGTTGGATTCGTGGGGTTGGCCTGCGGGGCGAGCTTCGGGGTCAGAATGGCGACCAGCACCCGCTCGCTCACGCCTTGTTTGTTTAGCTCGATAATGGCTTCCGTCGAGATGTCAAACTTCACCTCACTGCTTTGAATCTTGGCGAGGATGACGCTTTCCGGAAGCTTGGCGGCCAGCATTTTGAGCACATCTTGGTTGGTCAGCGGCGCTGATTTGGTATCGGCAGCGGGGCATAGGGCCGCTCCAAGCAGCCAGGCACCGAGCAGGAGGACTTGTTTGGCTTTCATGGGATTTGTGGTTAACCGGCGGTTCACTGAGTTCAAGGAAGTTCGGAGTTCAGCAACAGCCGGGTGGTGCGAGGCCAACGCTTTGGCGCATACTCCGACTGGGCTTGCAGAGAGGTTGGCATAGAGAAGCTCTCAAGGATTCGGTGCGGGTGGGTTGTCCGGCGCAGGCGGGTTGGCCGGGGGTGTGGCCGGTTCGTTCGGGTCAAAGGCATAGGCCACGCCCCAGCGTTCGCATTTCTGGCGTCGGCTGGAGTCGTTGGTGTCCTTGCGGTAGAAGTATTCCACAGTGTCATAGATGTCTTTGCAGCGTTCCAAGGCCTCGGGGAGCATGACGCTGGCTTCCTCGCGTTCGCGGTCGGTCTTTTCCAAGGCTAGTTTCTTCGGGTTACGTGCGGTGTTGAAGGCCGTGCGCACCGCCACCACTTGCGCCGCGCTGGGATTGCTCATCGCGACGAAGGCCGCGCCTTCGGCGGTCTGCCGGTCGGTCTCGCCCTTTATGATGGCGTCGAGCGCGTCGGCCAGGTCGTCATCATCGCCCGGGTCGGGGATGGTGGTGTCGCTGATGCTGCGTCCGTAGTAGCTGCGCCCGGCGGCGGCGTAAACTTCGCGTGCGACGCCGAGGTCATAGACCTGGTGGAAGTGCGAGACGAACATGGCGGCACGTTTGCGGGCCGCACTGAAGGCGTCGGTGGCCGTGCCCTGCTCGCCGACGGCGATGTCCACTTCGCCGGTTTCCTTGAGGAAGCGGTTGAGGAAGCTGGGCAGGGCCGGGGCGGGCGGGTTCACCGGGTCCAGCCCGGCGAACTGCTCGGCAGTGATGGCGCGCTCGGCGGGATTGGTGGTGAGGAGGTATTGGTCACGGGCCTTTTTGAGGACGCGGAGGGCGGTGGGAATAGAGTTGGCGAGAACGCGGTGGGGCATGGCGGTTTAGGGGATGGGGGATGGCGTCTGGCGTATCAGGTAAAACTGGTCAAAAGGAGCCATTGTTCGTAAGTAGCGTATTTTGAGGGTTGTAAGTGTGGTTATCCCACAAGAAAAGGCCACTTTTAATCTTAAAAATGGGGTTTCCGTGGAGGGGGACGGCACTTTTAACCTTGGAAGCCGGGCTTCCGTGGAGGGAAAGGGCGCTTCGAATCTTGGAAGCGGGGTTTCTGCTGAGGGAGGCGGAGCCTTTAACCTTGGAACTGGCCCTTGCGTCAGCGCCAAGGCCGCTTCGAATCCTCGTAGTGGTGTTCCGGCGGAGCGAACGGGGACTACGGAGATTGAAAGCGCGGACTCCGCGTGCGAAGTGTGGGATGTCGGCGGTAGGGACGCGCTGTGCGCGTCCTCGGAAATCTGATTCGTCGAACGAGGCCGACCGCAGGTCGGCCCTACCGGGGAAGCGGCTCCGGCTATCGTGCGGAGTGCGGAGTGCGGAGTGCGGAGTGCGGAGTGCGGAGTGCGGAGTGCGGAGTGCGGAGTGCGGAGTGCGGAGTGCGGAGTGCGGAGTGCGGGCACGCCACTTCACATTCAGAATTTCGCTCCGGGGACATACGCTGCGGACTTCACTACCGTTTCGAGTCGAAGCCAGTCAAGCTCAGACTTGCCATTTCTCATTAGCACCGGGCTTCAGCCCGGTGACGGGAAAAGTCAAAGGACAAGCCGTTTCAACGGCTTCTTCTCGCTGGCGTGTCGGTAAACGAGTCGCAGACCGTTGAAACGGTTTGCCCCGCGTCCTCCGCCCACACCCGGCTGAAGCCGGGTGCTAATGAGAGCGATTCTTCACTCCTGCCAACCGGAATTTCCCCTTGCGCGCGTCCGCACACTGCCCAAATCTCCGCGCCGCTTTATGAACTATCGCATCGCCGACCGCGCCAAAGTCCTCTCGCCCTCGCTCACGCTGGCCATTGATTCCAAGGCCAAGGCGATGAAGGCCGAGGGCATCGACGTGGTGGGCTTCGGCGCGGGCGAGCCGGACGTCGACACGCCGCAGCACATCAAGGATGCCTGCGCCGCCGCGCTGGCCGCCGGCTTCACGAAATACACGCCCGCCGCCGGCATCCCCGAGCTGCGCCAGGCCATCGCGGACAAGCACCAGCGCGAGAACGGCCTGACTTACAAGCCGTCGCAAATCATCGTTTCCTGCGGCGGCAAGCACTCGTGCTACAACGTCATCCTCGCCACCTGCCAGGAAGGCGACGAGGTCATCATCCCCGCGCCGTATTGGTTGAGCTACCCGGAGATGGTCAAGCTCGCCAACGCGAAGCCCGTCATCATCGAGACGAGCGACAAGTCCGACTTCAAGGTCACGCCCGCGCAACTCCGCGCCGCCATCACAGCGAACACGCGGCTCTTCATCCTCAACTCCCCGAGCAACCCGACCGGCAGCGTCTATACGCCCGACGAAATCAAGGCGCTCGGTGACGTGTGCGTGGAGAAGGGCGTGCTCATCATGAGCGACGAGATTTACGAGCACCTCACTTACGACGGCGCGGTGGTGAAGAGCGTCGCGAGCTTTTCGCAGGCGCACTTCGAGCACACCATCATCGTGCACGGCTTCGCGAAGGCGTGGAGCATGACGGGCTGGCGGCTGGGCTGGACGGCTGCGCCGGAGCCGATTGCCAAGGCCATTGACGCCATCCAAGGCCACAGCACGAGCAACCCGACGAGCTTCGCGCAGAAGGGCGCGGTGGCCGCGCTGAACGGCTCGCAAGAGCATTTGCCCAAGTGGCTCGCGGAGTTCGCCAAGCGCCGTTCCTTCGCCCACGCGAAGCTCAACGCCATGCCCGGCGTCACCTGCGCGAATGCGAAAGGCGCGTTCTACCTCTTCCCGAACATCAGCGGCACCGGCCTGAAGTCCGCCGACTTCTGCGCGCGCTTGTTGGAGCAGGAAAAGGTCGCCGCCGTGCCCGGCATCGCCTTCGGCGCGGATGACTACATCCGCCTGAGCTACGCGACGGGCGTGGCGAACATTGAGAAGGGTCTCGCGCGCATGGACAGCTTCGTGCGCGGGCTGAAGTAGGTGGCAGCGTTCACGCCGCAGGGGATGCATCGAGAGAAAGGGGGTCGGGCTTTCGAGGCGCGTCAGGCGGAGGGGCGTCTCTGCGGCATCAATGCCGCGATCCAGTTCGTCGTTGCGAATTTCATCCGCACACGTAACGTCCGTCCCGCCATGACAAAAATGACCTTCGCTTTTGCCTCCACAGTTGTCGCCACGCTTGCTGCGGCGACTTCCGCCCAAGCCGCTGATTGGACACAGTATCGCGGCCCGAACCACAACGGCTCGACCACCGAGAAGATTGCGGCCAAGTGGCCGGCGGGCGGGCTGAAGGCGTTGTGGAAGGTTCCGGTTGTGGACGGGTTCAGCTCGTTCGCTGTCGCGGGCGGCAAGGCGTTCACCGTCGTTGGCCGCGAGCTGGATGGCAGCGCACAGGAAGTTTGCGTGGCCCTCAACGCCGACACCGGCAAGGAACTCTGGGCCGTCCCTGTGGCGACGATGCGCTACATCAAGCGGGAAAACATGGGCGGCACCGGTCAGGCCGGCGCTCCTGGCAATCAGGGCGGTGACGGCCCGCGCTCCACTCCGTCGGTGGACGGCGGCTTCGTCTATGTGCTGGGCGCGCAGCTCCGGCTGGTGTGCATCGAGGCGGCGAACGGCAAGGTGGCGTGGTCGAAGGATTTGATGGCGGAGCACGGCGGCAAGACCCCGACGTGGGACAACGCCGCGTCGCCGGTCATTGACGGTGATTTCGTGTATGCAGCCGGCGGCGGCGCGGGACAGGCACTGCTCGCCTTCAACAAGCGCACCGGAGCGGTGGCGTGGAAGTCGCAGACCGAGGACATCACGCACTCGACGCCGGTGGTGGCGACCATTCTGGGCCAGCGGCAGGTCATCTTCTTCTGTAAGAGCGGCCTGGTCTCGCTGGATGCGAAGTCAGGCAGCCTGCTGTGGAAGCATGCGTTCAAGTTCGCCGTGTCCACCGCGATGACGCCGGTGGTGGGCGGAGACATCGTGTTTTGCTCGGCCGGTTACGGCGTGGGCGGCGGCGCGGCGCGGGTCTCGAAGGATGGCGCTGGCTTCAAGGCCGAGACGATTTGGTTCGTCGCAGGCAACGGAAAGCCTGAGTCGGTCGCCAACCACTGGAGTTCGCCAGTGCTCAAGGACGGCCATCTCTACGGGATGTTCCAGTTCAAGGAATACGGCTCCGGCCCGCTCAAGTGCGTGGAGCTGGCAACCGGCACGGTGAAGTGGAGCCAGCCCGGCTTCGGCCCCGGCAATATCATCCTCGTGGGCAACCAGATCCTCGCGCTGTCAGACACGGGGGAAGTGGTGCTCGCGGAAGCCACGACCGCTGGCTACAAGGAACTCAGCCGCGCCAAGGCCGTCGAGGGCAAGTGCTGGTCCACGCCAGTCGTGAGCAATGGCCGTGTCTATGTGCGCAGCACGAAGGAGGCGGCGTGCCTGGATGTGTCGGCGAAGAGCGCGCAGAGGTAGGCTCAATTTTTTCCCGCAGGCGGGCTGGCCATCGGTGGTCGGCCCGCCTTTTTGCTTGTGCAATTGCTCCCGCGTGAATCGGCAGGACTCAAATCTGTTCGCGGCCGCCGAAGCCGGTCTCCAAGTCGTGCCAGCAAGTGATGTCGGACTCGGAGAGCTCCCAGCAGAGGAAGATTTCCCGACCGGCACGCAACGCCGGGAAGTCGAGCAAGCCGCGGTCAATGTCCTTGAGCTGGATTTCCCGCAGCTCGAACTCGGCGAGGAGTTCCTTGAACGCGGCGAGATTGCGGATCCACTGGTGGACCTTGCCACCGCCGAAGTCCTCGCCCTCGTTGAGGCGCGCTTCAGAGCTTTGCTCGTAGGACGCGAGGTCGCGGCGGAGACGTTGCAGCTGATGTAGCCAGAGCCGGAGCTGCGGGAGAAGTTCGCGGGCCTCGGCCACGCTGTAGTGCTTGGAGAAGCGACGCTCCATGCTGGTCAAGGCTTGCCGGGCGCGGGCGGGGCGGCCTTGAGCTTCTTCTGGATCGCGTCGCTCGGCTCGATGACGAGGGCCTTTTCCCATTGCTCGCGGGCCTTGTCTGGCTGCTTGAGCGTGGCGTAGATGTCGCCGAGATGGTCGTGGAGAGTGGCGTCGGGTTCCTTCTGAAGCTTGAGTGCCTTGAGCTGGTATTCGAGCGCTTCCTTGGGCAGGTTCAGCTTGAAGAGCACCCACGCCATGCTGTCCAGAAAGGCGGCGTTGTCCGGCTCCTGCTTGAGCGCCTTGCCAATCATCTCTCGCGCCTCCGTGAGATTTTCGCCGCGCTCGGCCCACATGTAGCCGAGGTAGTTCAACGCCTCGGCGAAGTCGGGCGCGAGCCTGAGGGACTGGCGGAAATAATTCTCCGCCTGCTTGAAGTCCTTGTGCCGCTCGTAGGCCGAGCCGGCTTGGAAGTAGAAAAGTGGCGTGAGGCGCTCGGGGTCGTCGCGCTTGGCGAGCAGCTCGGCCGAGGTGAAGTGCTTGATGCTGGCGGTGTAGTCCTTCGCGCGGCTGTGCGCGAGAGCAGAGTAGAACTCGAGGAGGAAGGTGCTCTTGAACTTCTTGCGTGCCTTCTCCAGCACCTTGAGCGCCTCCTCCGGGTCGTCGTTGGTGATGTGGACGCCGGCGAGGTCGTAATAGACCGGCTCGAAATCCTGCGGCGCGCCTTCGTTGAGCTGGATGGTCTTGGAGTAATACTCGATGGCCTTCTCCCAGTTCCGTTGCTCGGCGGCGATGGCCCCGAGGAAGTAATGCGCGAGCGGGTTCGTGGGCTGCTCGCGCACGAGCGCGTCGAGCTGTGCCTGCGCGGCCTTGGTGTCATTAGCCCGGAGGTAAAGCTCAACGATGCGGTTGCGCAGGATAGCCTGGTTCGGGAAGCGCCCAAGCAGCTTCACGTAAAGTTCGGCGGCACGCTTGTATTCCCCGGCGAAGCTGAACAGCTCGGCGAGGCGAAAGATGAGGTTCTGGGCCTTGGGGTCGAGCTTCGCGGCGGCTTCGAGCGCGACCATGACCTTCGGCTTGACGGTCTCGAACTCGCGCGGCTGGGCGGAGGCGTAGTTGCGGTAGGCCTCGCCGAGATCGAGGAGGAAGTTCATCTCCGTGACGCCGAGCGCAGCTGCTTCGTCGAGGGCGGCGAGGGCTTCCTTCGGGCGGTTGGTCTGGAGATAAATCGTCGCGAGATTCTGAAAGCCGAGGATCGCCTTGGGCAGCTTGGCGATGGTCTTGCGGCTCGCGGCGATGGCCAAGTCGGTCTTGCCAGCCTGCTGGTAGGCGATGCCGAGCAGCGCGTCCACGAAGCCGGTGGCCGCAGGTCGCTCGGCGCACTTGCTGAGAATCTCGATGGCCTTCTCGGACTCTTTCTTGCGGATGAGCCGGCGGGCCACGTCAATGACCAGCGGCTCGTTCGAGGGGTCGGCGAGGACGGACTTGTAAAAATTGTCGAGCGCCTCGTCGGGTTGCTCGCGCAACTCGCCGCTCACGCCCGCAGCAAAACGCGCCAGCGCCTCGACGCGCTTCTCCATGTCCTCCTTGGAGAGCGGCGGGTTGACGACTGCGTTCGTGCCAGTCGTGGCAGGAGCCGGAGCCTGTGCTTTCTTGGCTGTGGCACAACCGAACAGCCCGCCCAGCGCGGCGAGAGCGACGATGGAGTGGAGGACGATCGGTCGCATGATAAATGGCGGCGGGGAGAATAATGACGGCACAGCCCCGCGTGGCAGGACTGTGCCGTCTGAAGCGTGTCGCAAGCGCGGGGCGCTTACTTCTGCCAGGTGCGCTTCTTGTGGCGGTTGAGGCGCAGCTTTTTCCGGCGTTTATGTTTGTTGATCTTCGCTTTCCGGCGTTTTTTCAGTGAACCCATATTCGTTAGTTTGCTCGTTGCGGCGCCTTGGACGGTTGAATTGCAACCGCCCTTCGGCGAAACGCAGTCAATATACAACTTTGTTCAAAGGATACTCAATGATTCCTTCTGCGCCCGCCGCCTTGAGCTGCGGGATGATCTCGCGGACGATCTTTTCGTCAATGATCGTCTCCACCGCCACCCACTCCGGATGACTGAGCTGCGAGATGGTCGGGTTGCGAAGCGCGGGCAGTTCGGCGAGCAGCTTGCTCAAGCCGGCGCGCGGGACATTCATCTTCAAGCCGACCTTCGACTCCGCCTCCAGCGCGCCGCGCAGCAGTAGGGAAAGCGTCTCGATCTTCTTGCGCTTCCAACTGTCCTTCCACGAGTCGTGGTTCGCGATAAGGCGCGGCGTGGATGTGAGCAGCGTCTCGACGATGCGGAGGTTGTGCGCCCGCAGCGAGGAGCCGGTTTCGGTGACTTCCACGATGGCGTCCACCAGCTCGTGAGCCTTCACCTCGGTCGCGCCCCAAGAGAACTCGACCTCCGCCTTCACGCGGTTCTTCTTTAGCCAGCGGTTCGTGAGGTTCACGACTTCCGTGGCGATGCGCTTGCCCTGCAAATCCTTCACCGACTTGATCGGCGACTCCTCCGGCACGGCGAGCACCCAGCGCGTGGGCTGGCGACTGATCTTGCTGAAAATAAACTCGCCGACCTCTTGAACCTTCGAGCCGTTCTCAACGATCCAGTCGTGCCCGGTGATGCCGGCATCCAGGTAGCCGTGCTCGACGTAGCGGCTGATTTCCTGCGCGCGGATGAGCCGGATCTCCAGCTCGTCATCATCCACGTAAGGCACGTAGCTGCGGCTGCTGACCTGCACGTTGAAGCCCGCCTTGGCCATCTTCTCGATGGTGGCGTCCTGCAAGCTGCCCTTCGGCAGGCCCAGCCGGAGCTTGGGCTTCGTCGTCTTCTTTGCTTCCGATTTCTTCATGTCAAATTCACTGGCCGGGATCGCGTGACTGCGTTTCCACCCGCTTCATTTGCGCCCGGGAAACTTCTTCGCCGACTCCACGACGCGCGTGGAGGGGTTTATCTGCCAAGTCCACCGAGGGAATGCGATTTCTTTCTTCGGCTTTCTGATCGTGACGGCGTGGCAGTGTGCGCGAATCCGGTTCCTGAACAAGGCTTCTTTGGCTGGCTCTCGCTCGTGCATTCGCGCAGCCGGAATTCCCTTGAACCAATCTCCGCTCGCCTTCGTCGCAGACTGAGTTAATTTGCAGCCATGTTGACCCTGCCCGGCAAATCCACCCGCGCCTTCTGCGACGGCCAGTCGCGCCGCGACTTCCTCCGCATCGGCGCGCTGGGCTTCGGCGGGATGGCACTGCCAGATTTGCTGCGCGTCGAGGCGCAGGCGGGCATCCGCAAATCGCACAAGGCCATCATCAACATTTTCCTGCCCGGCGGCCCGCCGCATCAGGATATGTTCGACCTGAAGATGGATGCCCCGCGCGAGATTCGCGGCGAGCTGCGGCCCATCGCGACGAACGTCCCCGGCATCCAGATCGGCGAGCTGCTCCCGCGCACCGCCGCCATCATGGACAAGCTCGTCCTCATCCGCTCCGTCGTCGGCGCGATTGATGACCACAACGCCTTCCAGTGCCAGACCGGCCGCCTCGCGCGCGGGGCAGTTCAGCCTCCCGGCGGCTGGCCCTCGCTCGGTTCCGTGCTCTCCAAGCTGCAAGGCCCAGTGGACAAATCCGTTCCGCCGTTCTTCGGCCTCGCGCCGAAGATGGGCGAGATGCGCTGGGCGGACGCCGGCAAGCCCGGCTTCCTCGGCATCGGCCACGCGCCCTTCAAGCCCTCCGGCGCGGGCAAGGACGATATGGTCCTCGATGGCCTCACGCTCGACCGCCTCGACGACCGCAAGCGCCTGCTCACCAGCTTCGACCAGTTCCGCCGCGACGTGGACGGCAGCGGCCTCATGGACGGCCTCGACAGCTTCACGCAACAAGCCTTCGGGATGCTCACCTCCAGCAAAGTCCTCGAAGCCCTCGACCTCGAAAAGGAAGACCCCAAGGTCCGCGCCCGCTACGGCCGGGGCGACGCGAAGAACCGCGACGACGGCGGCCCCAAGCTCATGGAGCACATGCTCATGGCCCGCCGCCTCGTCGAAGCCGGTGCGCGCTGCGTCACCCTCGCCTTCAGCCGCTGGGACCATCACGGCCGCATCTTCGACGCCCTCCGCCAGGACTGCCCGCTCTTGGATCAAGGCTTCAGCGCCCTCATCGAAGACCTGCACCAGCGCGGCCTCGATAAAGATGTAACTGTCATCCTCTGGGGCGAATTTGGCCGCACTCCGAAGATCAACAACAACGCCGGACGCGACCACTGGCCGCAAGTCTCCTGCGCCCTCCTCGCTGGCGGCGGCATGAGGACCGGTCAAGTCATCGGCAGCACCGACCGCATGGGCGGCGAAGCCAACGAGCGCCCCGTCCACTTCGGCGAAATCTTCGCCACCCTCTACAACCGCGTCGGCCTCGACGCGAACCAAGTCACGATCCCCGACCTCTCCGGTCGCCCGCAATACCTCGTGGACGGCTGGGAGCCGCTCAAAGAAGTTGTGTAGCGGCGCGACGCGGCGCACAGTGACGACATGGGCCGCATCACGACATCGGTGGAGATCAACAACCCCTTCGAGCCGGGCAAGACCCTCCGTTGCGACGCCTTGGTGGACACCGGCGCCTCCCACATGGTCCTACCGCGCGCGTGGAAAGACCGACTCGGCACCGTGCCCATGTCGAGCACAGTCGAAATGGAAACCGCCGACCAGAAGAGCATCGGCGGCGAAGTCTGCGGCCCCTTCACCATTCAACTCGAAGGCTTCCGCCCCGTCAGCGGCGAAGTGCTCTTCATTGACATGCACCCGGACAACGGAGCCTACGAACCCCTTCTCGGCTACCTCGTCCTGGAAGCCCTGCCCGCCGCCGTGGACACCCCAGTCGGCGGTCACAGACCGCCGCTACAGGTTCATGGGTTGGGTTGGGGTGAGAGGTTGCGTGCGTCGGCGTTGGCGGCCTCACCCCTCATCCGGCCTGCGGCCACCTTCTCCCCTCCGCCGAGGAAGGGAGAAGGCGCGCGGCGTGGCATCCGTCCCCTCCACCGGCGCGCTGAGGACAGACGCGCCCCACCCCGGAGTTCCTTTGCGCTCTTTGCGTCCTTTTGTGGCGGAGAACTCCCGTTGCATCGGGCCGGGCATGATTCGGTTGAAAGGTTGGCCGCCGGGCGGCGTCGCACACTGAGTTGATTTTGCCATGCTGACCATTCGCTCCAATTCCGCTGCGCGTTTCTGCGATGGCGTGTCGCGTCGCAGCTTCCTGAAGATTGGCGGGCTGGGCTTGGGCGGGCTGGCGTTGCCGCAGTTGCTGGAGGCCGAGGCACTGGCGGGCATCCGCAAGTCGCACAAGGCGGTCATCATGATTTACCTGCCGGGCGGGCCGCCGCACCAGGACATGTATGACCTCAAGAACGACGCGCCGAGCGAGATTCGCGGGCCGTTCCGCGAGATCGCCACGAACGTCCCCGGCATCCGCATCTCGGAGCACCTGCCGCGCATGGCGGCGATGATGGACAAGCTCGTCCCCATCCGCTCCATCGTCGGCGCGGAGGGCGGGCATGACAACTTCCAGTGCTTCACCGGACGCGGCACACGCAACCAGCCGCCCGGCGGCTGGCCGATGTTCGGCTCGCTGATCTCCAAGCTGCAAGGCCCCGCCGACACCGCGATCCCGCCGTTCGTCGGGCTGGAGAACAAGACGAAGCATCGGCCTTACAACATGGCGACGCCGGGTTTCCTTGGCGTGTCGCATCGTTCCTTCCAGACGGAGGGCGAGGGCAAGGCGGACTTGGTCTTGAATGACTTGTCCGTGGACCGCCTCGCGGATCGGAAGAGCCTGCTCGCGGGCTTCGATCACTTCCGCCGCGACGTGGATGGCAGTGGCTTGATGGAGGGGTTGGATACTTTTCAGCAGCAAGCCTTCGGCGTCCTCACGTCGAGCAAGCTGGCCGCCGCGCTGGATTACACGAAGGAAGACCCGCGCACCATCGCGGCCTACGGCAAGGGCGATCCCGCGCTCCGGGGCGACGCCTCGCCGCGGCTCAACGAGCAGTTCCTCATCGCGCGTCGGCTCGTCGAGGCCGGCGCGCGGGCGGTGACGGTGTCGTTCGGCTTCTGGGATTACCACGGGCAGAACCACAAGATCGCGAAGCAGGACTTCCCGATGCTCGACCAGGCCGTGACCGCGCTGGTGCAGGACTTGCACGACCGGGGCCTCGACAAGGACGTGAGCGTCATCGTCTGGGGCGAGTTCGGTCGCACGCCGACGATTAACAAGGACGCGGGCCGCGACCACTGGCCGCGCGTCTCGTGCGCGCTGCTCGCCTGCGGTGGCATGAAGACCGGCCAGGTCATCGGCGCGACGGACCGTCTCGGCGGCGAATGCACCGAGCGCCCCGTCCGCTTCGGCGATGTCTTCGCGACGCTCTACCAAAACCTCGGCCTCGACGTTCACTCGACTGTCACCGACTTGACCGGTCGCCCGCAGTATCTCGTGGAACCCGGCTGCGAGCCGATGCGGGAGTTGGTTGGATAGTTTTTTCGCTTCGCGCTGAACACGTCTTTGCGCGTTCCCGTCAGGCCTTCAGAACTATGTTGAGAATCTTCGGTTCCTCTTCAGGCAAGCTGTGCGACGGCACTTCGCGTCGCGACTTCCTCCGGGTCGGCGCGCTGGGCATGGGCGGGCTGGCGCTGCCGCAGTTGCTCGAAGCCGAGGCGCTCGCGGGCATCGGCAAGTCGCACAAGGCGGTCATCATGATTTACCTGGTCGGCGCGCCGCCGCATCAGGACATGTATGACCTGAAGATGGACGCGCCCGCCGAGGTTCGCGGCCCGTTCCGGCCCATCAAGACGAACGTCCCCGGCATTGAGATTTGCGAGCACCTGCCGCGCTTGGCGCGCATCATGGACAAGCTGGTGCCGCTGCGCTCCGTCTATGGCTCGCCCGACGGCGACCACGATTCCTTCATCTGCTACACGGGTCGGCACAAGCGCATCCAACCACCCGGCGGCTGGCCGGCCATCGGCTCGGTGGTGTCGAAGTTCCAAGGGGCGGTGGACAAGTCTGTGCCGCCGTTCGTCGGCCTCGCGCCCAAGGCGGGGCATCCGCCGTATGGCTCGCCCGGTCTTCCCGGCTGTCTGGGTGTGCCCATGGCGGCGTTCCGTCCGGCGGGCGAAGGCATGAGCGACCTCACGCTCAACGAAATTTCCCCCGCGCGGCTCAACGACCGCAAGTCATTGCTCGCGTCCTTCGACCACTTCCGCCGCGACGTGGACAACAGCGGCGTGCTCGAAGGACTGGACGCCTTCCAGCAGCGCGCGCTCGGGATGCTGACTTCCAGCAAGCTCGCCGAGGCACTCGACATCTCAAAAGAGGACGCGCGAACCCGTGAGCTTTACGGCACAGGTTTCACGAGCAACTACGGCGATGGAGCCCCGCGTAATTTGGAACAGTTCCTCATGGCCCGCCGCCTCGTCGAAGCGGGCGCACGCGTGGTGACGCTGAACTTTGGCCGCTGGGACTTCCACTCCGACAACTTCAACGAGGCGAAGAACACGCACCTGCCCTACTTCGACCAAGGCATGGCGGCGCTGGTGCAGGACTTGCACGATCGCGGCATGGACAAGGACGTGGCCGTGGTCGCGTGGGGCGAGTTCGGTCGCACGCCGACCATCAACAAGGAGGCGGGCCGCGACCATTGGCCGCAGGTGGGCGGCGGGTTGCTGGCGGGCGGCGGCTTCCGCACCGGGCAGGTCATCGGCGCGACGGACCGACTGGGTGGGGAGATCGCCGAGCGCGGCATCCACTTCGGCGAGGTCTTCGCGTCGCTCTACAAGCACCTCGGCCTTGACCCGCACGAGACGACCTTCACCGACCTCGCCGGCCGCCCGCATCCGCTGGTGGACTACAAGCATGAGGTGATGAAGGAGCTGGTTTGAGCTGCGTTCGAATCCTGTCTCCGACAAAACGCATCTTGACCCTTCACCTCATTTCGCTAGCTTCATTCTCCGTCAACACCACACATTTATGAGCACTGAAAACACACCCATCGGCTCCGTCGCGTCGCGTCGCGAGTTCCTCAAGTCCGCCACGGCTGCCACGGCTGCGGTTGCTGCGGTCGGCATCACGCCGGTCTATGGCCAGAACCAGGCCCCGTCTGCCAACGTGATCGGCGCGAACAATCGCATCACCATTGGCCACATCGGCGTCGGCGGCCAGGGCATGGCGCACGTCAACCAGATGAAGCCCAAGCACGGCGACAACAACACCGCGTCGATCGCCGTTTGCGACGTCTCCAAGCACCGCCAAAACTTTGCGAAGGACGCCATCCTCAAAGGCAACGACTCCGGGAAGGTGGACACCTACGGCGACTATCGGAAGCTGCTCGAGCGAAAAGACATTGATGTCATCGTCTGCGGCACGGTGGATCACTGGCACACGAAAGTTTCCGTGGACGCCCTCAACGCGGGCAAGCACGTCTATGTCGAGAAGCCGATGACCCGCTACCTCAGCGAGGCGTTCGAGATTTACGATACCGTCAAGAAGACGGGCAAGATTCTCACCGTCGGTTCCCAAGGTTGCTCGGACATGAAATGGCACGAGGCCGCGCGGCTCATTCAGGCCGGCAAGATTGGCCCCGTCGTCATGTCGCAAGGCTCCTACATGCGCAACAACCCCAAGGGTGAATGGAACTACTCCATCCAGACTTGGTGCACGCCCGAGGACACGGACTGGAAAACATGGATGGGCCATGTGGGCAAGAAGGTGGATTTCAACGCAGATCACTATTTCCGCTGGCGCAAATATTACCCCTATTGCTCGGGCCTGCTCGGCGACTTGTTCCCGCATAAGTTGCATCCCTACATGCTCGCCACCGGCAACCCGGAATTCCCAACCCGGGTCGCGTGCGTCGGCAACAAGGCCCTCCACACCGACAAGCACACGCCCAACACGCCCGAGCGCGACGTCCCAGAAATCGTCCAGCTCATCGCCGAGTTCCCTAGTGGCATGGTCATGCACATCACCAGCAGCACGGTGAACGAGGAAGGCTCACAGGAGATGATCCGCGGCCACAAGGCGAACCTCACCATGGCCGGCAACAAGGTGGAGTTGAAGCCGCAGCGCGCCTTCGCCGACCAAATTGACCCCTACACCAGCCCGGCGTTCCCCGGCGAAAACCTGCCCAACCACCACAAGAACTGGTTCGACAGCATCCGCGCCAACAAGCAGCCCAACGCGGGCATCGACCTCGCCGTCAAGGTGCAGACCGTCATCTCCCTCGCCGAAATGTCCGAGCGCTTCAGCATCATGTGCAACTTCGATCAGAAGACCCGCAAGATCACCGACGGCACCGGCAAGGAAGTGAAGCCCCTCACCTACGGCAGCCATCCGCTGTCCTGAGCCGCCGATAACAGACTCACGAACGGGCTTCGCGGCGACGCGAGGCCCGTTTTCTTTCCTCCCGATGACCACCGTCACGCTTGCCCGGCACGCGATGGCCACGCGCTTCGAGCTCGTCCTGCACGGCGCGGACGAATCCGCCTTGCGCGCGGCGGGCGAAGAGGCGCTGGATGAAATCGCGCGGCTGGAAAACGAGCTCAGTTACTTCCGCGCGACCAGCCAGATTTACCGGCTGAACCAGGAAGCCGCCCAACACCCGGTGCGCGTCTCCCCCTGGCTCTTCCGCCTGCTGCAACACGCCCGCCAGCTCACGGCGGAAACCGGCGGCACCTTCGACACCACCGTCGCGCCGCTCATGCGCTGCTGGGGCTTCTACACGCGCGAAGGCCGCGTGCCGGAGCCAGACGCACTCGCCACCGCGCGCGCCTGCGTGGGGATGCACTTGGTGGAGTTGAACGAGACGGACTTGACCGTCCGCTTCACCCGCGCAGGCGTGCAGCTCGACCTGGGCTCCATCGGCAAAGGCTACGCCGTCGAGCGCGGGGGCGAACTGCTGCGTGAGGCCGGCGTCACCAGTGCGCTGTTGCACGGCGGCACCAGCACGGTGGTGGCGATTGGCACGCCACCGGACGCGGACGGATGGAAGATCGCTCTGGAGCATCCGGCGAACATGCAAGCCTCGCAGGACCACCCCGGCGTCCTTCTGCTGCCGCTGGCGACGGTGAGTTTGCGCGACGAGTCACTTTCCGTTTCGGCTGTCTGGGGCAAGTCCTTCACGGCGGCGGACAAGAGTTATGGCCACGTCATTGACCCGCGCACCGGCCAGCCGGCGGAAGGAGCTTTGCTGGCCGCTGTGGTGCTGCCTTCCGCCACGGAGAGCGACGCGATCTCAACCATGCTGCTCACACTAGGCACGGAGGGATTTGAGCAAACGGCCAGGCTGCGTGCGGAGATGCGCGCGCTTGTGGCGGGGAGCGGAACTGAGGGGAAGACACTCCGCATCGAATCGCGGGGCTTCGAATTGCCTGCACGTTGAGCGGGAGAGTGGACACCAAACGAAAAGCGCCGGCACACGGCCGGCGCTTCGTGAATGGAATGAAGGCAGAGGTTACGCGGCTACCACGGGCGCTGTCGGCGTTCGCAGGCCGAGTTCCTCGGTGTCAATGAAGCCTTGCAACTGCCGCAGGCGTGTCGGGTGGCGCATCTTGCGCAGCGCCTTGGCCTC
>SXTU01000127.1 GCA_005791875.1 Verrucomicrobiales bacterium | reverse complement strand
CGCTCGCCGCCATCGCGCTCGGCGCGCTCTGACCTTGTAGCCGCCGAGTTGGGAAGGCGGACGTGTCTGCGCTCGAACGATTCCGCCTCCTTACCTCGGCGGCAAAGACCGCACGGCGTCTTCAGCCCTGCCGTGCGTTGCGGAATTGGGCTGGCT
Organism: Verrucomicrobiales bacterium; assembly: GCA_005791875.1. GTDB lineage: Bacteria > Verrucomicrobiota > Verrucomicrobiia > Limisphaerales > SXTU01 > SXTU01. The sequence goes on along the minus strand of SXTU01000127.1, from coordinate 14,304 downwards.
CTCCAGCGCGGCGAGAAATCCCCGTGCCTTCGCCAGTGTCTCGTCGTATTCCGCCGCCGCCGCCGAGTCCGCCACGATGCCCGCGCCGACGTGGAAGTGCGTGCGGTCCGCCTGCCGCACCGCCGTGCGGATGGTGATGCTCAACTGGCTCTCGCGGTTGAAACCCAGATAGCCGTGGCAGCCGCAGTAAGGCCCGCGCGTCACTGGCTCCAGCTCATCAATAATCTCCATCGCGCGGAATTTCGGCGCGCCCGTGATGCTGCCGCCGGGGAAGCATGACGCGAACGCCGCAAAGTGCGTCACGTCATCGCGCAGCCGCCCCTCGACCGTGCTGACGAGATGTTGCACCTGCGGGTAGCGTTCCAACCGCACCAGCTCCGGCACTTGCACGGAGCCGTATTCGCAGACGCGGCCGAGGTCGTTGCGCAGCAGGTCGGTGATCATCACCAACTCGGACATTTCCTTGGGGCTGGTCTGGAGTTCGTAGGTGAGCTGGGCGTCGCGCATCGGGTCGGCCGAGCGCGGGCGGGTGCCTTTGATGGGCCGCGTGGTGATGTGCGGGCCGCTGAGGCGGAGGAAAAGTTCCGGCGAAGAGGAAGCTACTTGAAACTCACCACAGTCGAAAAACGCTGCGAACGGCGCTGGCGAAACCTCCAGCAGCCGCTCGAACATTTCCCAGCCGGTGAATTGCGTCGGCGCGCTCAACCGCTGCGCAAGGTTCACTTGGTAGATGTCTCCCGCCCGGATGTAGCGCTGTGCCTGCTCGACACGCGCGATGAACTGCTCGCGGGTGAGGTTTGACACGACGGACTGTAGCGGCGGTCTGTGACCGCCGTCGTCCGAAACCTGGCGCTCACAGAGCGCCGCTACAGGGCTATCCAGCTGCTCTCGCCACCACGCCGCGCGTTCCGCCGCCCGCGCCTCGCTGCGCGCCCCGTCCACATCGAGGCCGGTGGAGACAATCCACGTCTTGCCGAGGCGATGATCGAAGACCACGAGGCTGTCGTGGAAACCGACGTGGCAGTCGGGAAGTTCAAGATCGTTCACCGCGCGGCGCGGGAGCTTCGGCTCGACGAAATGTTTCAGGTCGTAGCCCCAGTAACCGAAGCAGCCGCCCAGCGGGAACGGCAGATCCACCTCGTCGAGCAACTCGTAGCGCGCCATCAGCTCATCCAGCACGCGCCACGGGTTGCCGAATTGGGTCTGGGGTCTGGCGTCCGGGGTCTGGGGCGTGGTGAGCTCGCAGCGAGTGTCGAACGAGCGGAAGGTCAGAAACGGGCGCGCCGCCACGAAGGAATAGCGTGCGTGCGGCGAGTCGAAACCCGCGCTGCGCAACAGCACCACGCCGGCTTCTCCTGCCAACGCGGCTGCCAGCGCCTCGGGTGAGGAGCTCGTGTCCACTTCGAGAAGCAGCGGGGTCTTCATGCGCGACGCGCCATCCCTTCGCGCCTTTGCGTCCGCGCGTCAATCCACATTCAGCGTGGCGGGCCACTTCCGCTGGCCTCGCCGAATGATTCCCCGCTCGCGTTCGTCCCTCTCGCGCGGCAAATTCATCCCGTTGTGCCCACGATAGAGCGGACAATTCAGGTCAGTTGGCGTCATCAGGTGCAGTTCACCCAGGGCGTCTTCAATCCCGCCAACCCCGTGCTCCGCGACGTGCTCGTGGGCGGCGGCGGCGCGACCCGGCGCAAGGCGCTCGTCGTCGTGGACGAGTCGCTCGCGCGCTCGCAGCCAGGCTTGGAGCGCGCCATCACGGACTACTTCGCCACGCACGGCGACGCGCTGGAACTCGTGTGCTCGCCCATCGTCATCGAGGGCGGCGAGCGGGTGAAGAACTCCTACTTCCACGTCTCGGAAATCCACTCGCAGATTGACCGCTACCACATTGACCGTCACGCCTACCTGCTGTGCGTCGGCGGCGGTGCGTTGCTGGACATGGTCGGCCTTGCGGCGGCCACGGCGCACCGCGGCATCCGCCACGTCCGCATCCCAACGACGACCTTGAGCCAAGACGACTCCGGCGTGGGCGTGAAAAACGGCGTCAACGCGTTCGGGAAAAAGAATTTCATCGGCACCTTCTGCCCGCCCTTCGCCGTCATCAACGACTTCCAGTTTCTCGCCACTCTCTCCGCCCGCGACAAGCGCGCCGGCTATGTCGAAGCCGTGAAGGTCGCGTGCATCCGCGACGCGGAGTTCTTCAACACCATCGAACGCGACGCGGAAGCGCTGGCGGAGTTCGAGCCGGCGGCGATGCAGCGGCTCATTTACCGCTGCGCCGAGCTGCACTTAAATCACATCGCCACCAGCGGTGATCCCTTCGAGTTCGGCAGCGCGCGCCCGCTGGACTTCGGCCACTGGGCCGCGCACAAGCTCGAGCAGCTCTCCGAATACAAGCTCCGCCACGGCGAGGCCGTCGCCATTGGCATCGCGCTGGACGTGCTCTATGCGAAGAAGATCGGCCTGCTCGCCGCCGCGAGCGCCGAGCGTGTGATGGCGCTGCTGGAGCGACTGGGCTTCGACCTGTTCGCCTCCGAGCTGCTGCACACGGACTCGGACGGCAACCTGATGGTGCTCACCGGCCTCACGGAGTTTCGCGAGCACCTCGGCGGCGAGCTGACGATCACGCTGCTCGAAGGCATCGGCCAGGGCGTCGAGGTCCACGAGATGAACCTGCCGAAAGTCCTCGAGTCCATCCAGCGCTTGCAGGAGCGGCACGCGTCGCGGTCACGGAAAATCGTCGCGGTCGCGGGCTGACGCTGGCACGCTGCGGCCCGATGAACCGCACCGCCGTCCTCAACGTCGTCGGCCTCACGGAATCACTCCTCGGCGAGCGCACGCCGCGCATCACCGCCTTCCGCAAGCGGGGCGCAGTCGTCAATCTTGACCCCGCCTTCCCCGCCCTCACCACCACCGCGCAATCGAACTACGTCACCGGCACCAAGCCCGCGCAGCACGGCATCGTCGCCAACGGCTGGTATGATCGCGAGCTGGCCGAGGTGCAGTTCTGGAAGCAGTCCAACAAGCTCGTCCACGGCCGCAAGCTCTGGGACGAACTGCGCGCGCGCGACCACAACTTCACCTGCGCAAAGCTTTTCTGGTGGTTCAACATGTATTCCACCGCCGACTGGTCCATCACTCCGCGCCCGATGTATCCGGCGGACGGACGCAAGGTCTTCGACATCTACTCGTGGCCCTACGACATCCGCGACGAGATCAAGGCCGACCTCGGCGAGTTTCCCTTCCCCGGTTTCTGGGGACCGAGCGCCGGAGTGCAGTCGCCCGCCGGCTCGCCCGATTGCGCGACGCGCTGGATCGCCGAGTCGGCGAAGTGGATCGAGAAGAAGTTCCGCCCCACGCTCAACTTGGTTTACCTCCCGCACCTCGATTACAACCTCCAACGCCTCGGCCCGAAGGATCCCGCCATCGCGCGCGACCTGCTGATGATTGATGATCTCGTCGGTGAGCTGATCCTCTTCTTCCAGAAGCGCAACGTGCAGGTCGTCCTGCTCTCCGAATACGGCATCTCGCCCGTGGACCAGGCCATCCACCTCAACCGCCTTTTCCGTGAGCAAGGCTGGCTGACCGTGAAGGAGGAGCTTGGCCGCGAACTTCTCGATGCCGGCGCCAGCCGCGCCTTCGCCGTCGCCGACCATCAGGTCGCGCACATCTACGTCAACGACGCCGCGCTGCTCAACCAAGTCCGCTTCGTTGTCGAGCTCACTCCCGGCGTCGCCTCTGTGATGGCCGAGAAGGAGAAGACCGCCGCCGGCATCAATCACCCGCGAGCCGGCGACCTCATCGCCGTGGCCAAGGAGAACGCGTGGTTCACCTACTACTACTGGCTCGACGACGCGCGCGCGCCTGACTTTGCCCGTTGCGTGGACATCCACCGCAAGCCCGGCTACGACCCGGTCGAGCTGTTCATTGATCCGAAGCTCCGTGCGCCCAAGCTCAAGGTCGCCGGCAAGCTGCTGCGGAAGAAACTCGGCTTCCGCATGCTGATGGACGTCGTCCCTCTCGACGCCTCGCTCGTGAAAGGCTCGCACGGCTGCCGCCCCGCCGACATCGCCGACTGGCCCGTCCTCATCACCGAGCGCCACGACCTCCTGCCCGCGCACCAGCTCGACTCGACCGAGGTCTATAACCTCATCAAGCGTCACATTATCCCCACGTAGCCGCATCCTTCAGGTTGCGGCGCAGAACCAAACAACTCCGACACATGAACCCGCCGCCAGCCGCGCCTCCGACGAAGCGGGCGTGGCTGTCACGCCGCCGCCTGCTGTTTGGCGCGGGGTTCGTCGGTGTGGCGGGTGCAGTTGGTGCAGCCTACACGCGGCTGCTGGAGCCGGGCTGGCTGGAAGTTTCCCATCGCAGCGTGCAACTCGGTTCAACCGAAGTCGCGCCGATCCGCGTCCTGCATCTCTCCGACCTCCACGCCTCCGGTTACGTGCCGCTGGAGTTCATCGCGCAGGCCATACGGCTCGGCCTCGCGGAAAAGCCCGACCTGATTTGCCTCACGGGAGACTTCATCACCAAGCATTTCACGCGCTTCGCCGACTACGCCGAAGCGTTGAAGCCGCTGGCAGCCGCCGCGCCCGTCTTCGCCTGCCTCGGAAACCACGACGGTGGCAAGTGGGCGGCACGGCCCAGTTACGGTGGCCATGCTGACCACTCGGAAGTCCGCAAATGCCTCGCCGCCAGTGGGGCGAAAGTGCTGCTGAACCAGTCGCAGACCATCACGATTCACGGTCGACAGCTCCGGGTTGTTGGCGTCGGTGACTTGTGGGCGGACGAGCTGCGTGCAGCGGAGGCGTTCGGCTCGGGATCGGCAGGTTCAGACGCCACCACGCTCGCACTGCTGCACAACCCCGATGGCAAAGACGCCGTGGCCGACTTCCCTTGGCACCTCGCCCTTTGCGGCCACACGCACGGTGGCCAGTGTTGCCTGCCGTTCTTCGGCACGCCCTTTGCGCCCGTGCGCGACCATCGCTACGTCGCCGGGCTGAACCGCTGGCGCGACCGCTGGATTTTCACCACGCGCGGCGTCGGCAATCTCCACGGCGTCCGCTTCAACTGCCGCCCCGAAGTCAGCCTCCTCACCCTGACCTGACCATGCGTCCGCTCTACCTTCTAGCTTCTGGCTTCTATCTTCTCGTCTTCGCCACCGCCTGCTCCACCAGCACGAAGGTCGTCACCACCACAGGCAAGGTCATCGGCAAGACCGCCACCACCGCAATCACCACTGGCGGCAAGGTTGCCGGCGCAACCGTCTCCGGCACAGCCACCGTCGCGAAGACCGTCGTCACCACCACCGGTTCGGTCGCCGGTTCGATTGCGAAGACCGCCTTCGTCACCGTCGTGGACAGCGCGACGGGCGCGACGCGGCAAATCCCCTGGGTCGAAGGCATGAAGCTCTACGCCGCCACGAAGACTGGTGAGGTCAACGCCGCGCTCAAGGCCATCCAAGTCCTGCGCGGCACACAAGTCATCGCGAACACCAACACGGTGAAGCTCGCAGCAAACACGCCTGGCCCGGTGCTGCGACCCGGCGATGTCATCACTCTCAGCAACTTCAAGCCATGAGCCGCCGTGCAACTGCTAAACTCGGAGCCGTCACAAAGCGCGCCGGGATCATCGGCCTCGGCTTGATGGGCCACGCCTTCGCGCAACGACTGCTTGCCGCCGGCTGGGAAGTGATGGGCTTCGATGTCGCCCCGGCCTGCCGCCATCGTGCGAAGATGCTCGGCGTCCGCATCGCACGTGGCAACGCCGCTGTCCTCGCCACGTGCGACTGCGTGCTCCTCAGCCTGCCCACTCTTCGCGAAACCGAACTCGTCCTCGCCGACGCCCGCTCCGCCCTTCGCCCCGGCCACCTCATCCTCGACACCACGACCGGAGAACCAGAGCAAGCAGAGGCCATCCACCACCGCCTCACCGCCCAGGGTGTGCGCTACCTCGACACCACCATCTCCGGCAACAGCGAGCAGGTCGCGTCCGGTGACGACGTGCTCACGATGGTCGGCGGCGACGCGGAAGCCTTCGCCGCCGCGCGCCGATTGCTCCGCGTGCTCACCCCGCGCGTGCGGCACGTCGGCCCGAGTGGCAGCGGCGCGCGGATGAAGCTGGTGACAAATCTCGTCCTCGGCTTGAACCGCGCCGTGCTCGCCGAGGGACTTTGCTTCGCGGAACAACTTGGTTTCACCCGTCGCGCCGCGCTGGAAGTGCTGCTGGCCAGCAAAGCCCACTCCGCGATCATGGACACGAAGGGCGAGAAGATGGTGACGGAGGACTTCGCGCCGCAGGCCCGCCTCTCGCAGCATCTCAAGGACGTGCGCCTCATGCTGCAAGCCGCCGAGGCGAAGTGCTTCAAACTCCCGCTCACACAAGTCCACCGCCAGCTCCTCGAAGCCGCCGAAGCCGCCGGTCTCGGCCCGCTCGACAACAGCGCGCTCATCAAGGTGCTGGCTGGAACCCTGCCGCTGAAGCGAGCCTGACTGTGACGCGACGCAGAGGCCGCAACGTTGCGCTGGGAAGAAACCGTCGGAGTCAGACGCATGGCCTTGGCCGTCGGCGAATTCTCTCGAACGCGTTCGTGTCCACTCATGGTTCCTTTCGCCATGACCGTTGACGTCCACTCACACTGCTGGCGGTTCCCCGACGACTTCTCTGCCGACTTCATCCGGCAGGCCCAGCGGGCGCGGGGCGGGCAGCCGGTGGACTTGCGCGTGCGGTTCGAGGACTACGCGGCCAGCGCGCCGGCGGACACGCGCACGATCGTCTTCGGCGGCAAGGCGCGCCTGAGCGGCGTGTGGGTGGATGACCGGCTCGTGGCGGACTAGGTCGCCGCGCACCCGGACCGGCTCATCGGCTTCCTCTCCGTGGACCCGACGCAGGACGGCTGGGAGCGCGAGTTGCGCGCGGGCCGCGAGGAGCTGGGCCTGCGCGGCATCAAGCTGCTGCCCATGTATGCCGGCTTCAGCATGGACGACCCGCGCCTCGACCCGCTCTGGCGCTACGCCGAACAGCACGCGTTGCCAGTGCTGCTGCACGCAGGCACGACCTTCATCGCGCAGGCACCGCTGGCCTTCACTTTGCCGCGCCTGATCGAGCCGGTCGCGTTAAAATTCCCCGGCGTCAAAATCATCCTCGCGCACCTCGGCCATCCCTATGAGGCTGAGTGCCTCGTGACCATTCGCAAGCATGACAATGTCTTCGCCGACGTGAGCGCGCTGCACTACCGACCCTTCCAGCTCTACCACAGCCTGATGCTCGCGCAGGAATACGGCGTCTGGCCCAAGCTCCTCTTCGGCGCCGACTACCCGTTCACGACGGTGAACGCTTCGATGGACGGCATCCGCAAGCTCAACGATATGCTGGAAGGCACGAAGCTGCCGCGCCTGGATGTGAAGCAAATCGAGGCGATGATTCAGCGAGACAGCTTGAAGCTGCTTGGCTTGGAGAAATGAACTCGTCTCCCGCCAACGCCGCGCCGACGCACACACGCTTCCTCGTCCTCGCCGGCCTGTGCGCCGCCGCCGCACTCTCCTACGTCAGCCGCAACGCCATCGCTGTTGCCGAGAGCACCGTGCGCGGCGACCTCGGGCTGACGAAGGAACAATCCGGCTGGCTGATGAGCGCGTTCTTCATCTCGTATTCCCTCTGCCAGATTCCCGGCGCGTGGGTTGGGCAACGCTTCGGTGCGCGCCGCGCTTTGCCGGCGTTTGCCATCGTGTGGTCCATCGCCACGGCGTTCACGGCACTGGGCAGTTTCGCGAACATCCTCGCGACGCGCGTGGTAAAAGGCGTTTCGCAGGCCGGCCTGTTTCCCATCTGCACCGGCGTCGTGGCGAAGTGGTTTCCCAAGACCGGCCAGGCCTTGGCGATGGGCGCGCTCGGCAGCTTCATGTCCGTGGGTGGCGCGGTGGGCGCGGTGCTGACGGGCTGGCTGGTGGTCGAGATTGGCTGGCGATGGATGTTCGTGCTCTACAGCCTGCCGGGGCTCCTGTGGGCCGCGTGGTTTTGGGGCTGGTTCCGCGAGACACCGGGCGAACACGCGGCGGTGAATCAGGCCGAGGCGGAACTCATCGAGTCCGCGAACCCCCTCACAGCAGCCCTCTCCCCCAGTGGGAGCGAGGGAGCAAAAGCTGCGAGCGCGCTCCCCGCCCGTGCCGGCGGTTTGCAACCGCCATCCGTGGCTCCCGAACCGAAACAGAGCGGCGATTGCAAATCGCCGGCACGGGCAACCGTGTCCCCAACCCCGTGGCTCCAACTCCTCACCAGCCCGGCCATGTGGTGCATCTGCGGCCAGCAGTTTTTCCGCGCCGCTGGCTACATGTTCTTCACCAGTTGGTTCGCCACGTATCTCCAGGAAGCGCGCGGCGTGACCATCTTGAAGTCCGGCTTTCTCACCATGCTGCCGCTGCTCGCAGTCGTGGTCGGCAGCCTCGTGGGCGGCATCATCTCCGATGCCGTCTTGAAGCGCACCGGCAGCCGACGCCTCGCGCGGCAAGGCGTGGCCGTCGTCTCGCTCGGGATGTGCGCGGCGCTCACCTTGTCCGCCTACTTCTTTGCCGACGCGCTCGCCGCAGTGCTCATCATCAGTGCGGGCTCGTTCTTCGCGGCGGTCGCGGGACCGTGCGGCTACACCATCACGATAGACATGGGCGGCGAGCACGTGCCGACGGTGAACAGCGTGATGAACATGACCGGCAACTTCGGCGCGATGCTCTTCCCGCTCGCCGTGCCGCTGCTCCTCGGCAAGGAGCAAAACTGGAACGTCGTGCTCGTCACCTTCGGCGCGCTCTACCTCGGCAGCGCGCTCTGCTGGCTGCTGCTGAAGCCGGAGGGCAGCGTGTTTGAACAAGCGTTGGTGCCAGCCAAGTCCGATTCCCTGCCATGACCCAAGTCGAAACACCGCAAAGCCGCTGCCGATTCGCCCTCGCGTGGGGCGACATCACCCCGCCAGCGGACATCTATCACCGCATGTGGGGCGCGGCGAAGCACGAACGCGCAACTGGGGTGCATCGCCCGTTGCGCGCGACCGTCGCCATCTTTGAAGCGCTCGACAGCGCCTGTGCCGGCCGTTTGCAACCGCCCTCGGTTGCAGCCGAAGCCCACGGACGGCGGTTGCAAACCGCCGGCACGGGGCAGCGCCAAATCCTCCTCACGCTCGACCATTGCGTGCTGGGCGCGGTGGAGCATGGGCAGCTCGTCACGCACATCGCGCAAGCCACGGGGCAGGCGGCAGAGAGCATCCTCGTCGTCTTCTCGCACACACACGGCGCGGGCTTGATGGGCCTCGAACGCGCGTCATTGCCGGGCGGCGATTTGATTCCCGGTTATCTCCGCAGCGTGTCGGAATGCGCGGCGGCGTTGGTGAAAGAGGCGTTGGCCAAGCTCGCGCCCGCCGACATCTCCTACGGCCACGGCCGCTGCAACCTCGCCGCACACCGCGACTTCTGGGACGCGGAGAGACAGCTCTACGCCTGCGGTTACAATCCCGCCGGACCCGCCGATGACACCGTGCTCGTCGCGCGCGTGACGGGCACCGACGACAAGCTCCTCGCCAGCGTGGTGAACTACGCCTGCCACCCCACCACGCTCGCGTGGGACAACACGCTCATCAGCCCAGACTACATCGGCGCGCTGCGCGAGACCGTCGAGCGCGAGACGGGTGCGCCGTGCCTCTTCCTGCAAGGCGCGAGCGGCGAGCTGGGACCGGTCGAGGGCTTCGTGGGCGACCCGGCGGTCGCGGACCGCAACGGTCGGCAGCTCGCCTACGCCGCGCTCTCGGCCTTCACCGCGCTGGCGGCGGCGGGCACGCGTTTCCGCTACACCGGCCCAGTAGTGTCCGGCGCGACACTCGGTGCCTGGGCGCATGAGCCGCTGTCCGAGGAGGAGCTCGCGGAGAAATCAGCGTGGCAAGTCGCGCACTGGAATGAGCCCCTCGCGTATCGCCCCGGCCAGCCAACAGCCACGCAAGCCGAAGCGGAGTTGAAGCAATTTCAGACGGACGAAGAAGCCGCGCGCGCTGTCGGCGACTCGGCCAAAGCCGCCGACAGCCGCGCGATGGCGGAGCGCAAGCGCCGACTCCTGCACCGGCTCTCGCAGTTGCCGGCGGGGGAAAAGTTCCCGTTGCAAGTCACGCTCTGGCGCATGGGCGATGCGTGGTGGCTCGGCGTGCAAGGCGAATTCTACAGCGCGCTCCAGACGGAGCTGCGCCAGCGCTTCCCCGGCAAGGCCATCATCGTCGCGACCATCGCGGCGGACTGGGGTGCGTCGTATCTCCCGCCGCGCGAGCTTTACGGGACGGGAATTTATCAGGAGACCATCGCCGTCGTCGCGCCGGGGAGTTTGGAGCAGGTCATTGAAGCGGTGGCGCAGCGGATGAAGAATTTTTAGCCACTGATGAAACAGGGATTGAACACGGAAGAGCCGAGCGGGGCGCGGCCTTCAGGCCGCAGAAGTGTCCGCCGGCCCAAGGGCCTTTGTGAACTCGACAGCCGTTCGCTCTGCGTGGCTTTCTGCGGCGTGAACGCCGCGCTCCTTTCCGTGTTTCTTCCGTGTTTCATCCGTGGCTAAAACAAACTCATGAAAATCAAAAAGATTGAAACCCTCGTCTGCCACGCGCGGATGCGGAACTGGGTGTTTGTGAAGGTCGTCACCGACCAGCCGGGACTCATCGGCTGGGGCGAGGCGACGCTGGAATGGCACACGCGCAGCGTCGTCGGGGCCATCGAGGACATCGCGGAGCTGATCGTGGGCGAGGACCCGACGCGGCCCGAGCATTTGTGGCAGATGATGTATCGCCAGCACTTCTGGCACGGGCACGGGATCGTGCGCGCCACGGCCATCGCGGGCATTGACCTCGCCTTGTGGGACATCGTCGGGAAGGTCGCGGGGCTGCCGCTGGCGAAGGTCTTCGGCGGACCGGTGCGCGATTACGTGCGGACCTACTGCCATCTCGGTGGCGGGAAGATGGAAGACTTTTACCAAACGCCCGCAGACAACGCCAAGCGCTTCGCCGACCTCGCGCTCGCGGCGGTGGCCGACGGCTTCACGGCGTTCAAGAGCATGGCCGTTCCGAGCACGATGCCCATCGAGGGGCAGAAGCCGGTGCGCGCCGCCGAGGCCGCCGTGGCTGCGATGCGCGCCGCCGTGGGGCCGGACATTGACATCATGGTGGACTGCCACGCGCGGCCCTCGCCGGCGATGGGCCTGAAGTTCGGCAAGGCGCTGGACCCGTATGGCCTCTACTTCTTCGAGGAGCCGTGCTGGCCCGAGTGCGTGGATGGCCTCGCGAAGATTAACGCCGCGCTCACCACGCCCGTCGCCAGCGGCGAGCGGGTGACGAACTTGGAGTCGTTCAAGGAACTCTTCGACAAGCGCGCCGTAGAAGTCTGCCAGCTCGACCTGACGCATTGCGGCGGCTTCACGGCGGCTCGGCGCATCGCGGCGCTCGCGGACGCGCATCGCATCGCACTCGCGCCGCACAATCCGCAAGGACCGGTGAGCACGGCGGCTTCGCTCGAGTTCGGCTTCTCGCAGCCCAGCTACATCATCTGCGAGACGGTCCACAACGACGTGCCGTGGCGCGGGGACGTTGTGCAGGAGGGTTTCACCGTCGAGAAGAAAGGCCGCATCGTGCGCCCGAACACCAAGCCCGGCCTGGGCATCACCATCAACGAGAAGGCGGTGAAGAAGCACCCGTTCCAGCAGGAGATTGTGTTGAGGGAGTTCAGCCGGGACGGCGCGGTGGCGGACTGGTGATTCGATTTAGGTCCCGGTGGAACGGGCCACCGGCCCGTTGTGGCAGGCGACTCGCCCGCCGCTTGTGCTGCGCCCAGCATGCACCAATTGGTTCGAGAGTTGGCCGTGCCGAAACTCGGCGGCAAGTTGCCGCCGAGAACAATTCGTTCCGCCTCGCAGTCTCTTGGAACTCAACTTTCCGCTTCGCATCGTGAAGTGAAATGCTACGCTCCGACCATCAACCTTAGCCCGTTGCTGTCTATGCGTGCGTCATTGCTTGCCCTCTCGTTGTTCTCCGCCCTCTCGCTCAACTCCCGCGCCGCTGCGCTGCCCATCGTCAGCGAGGTCGAGTGGCAGCCGTTCGTCGCGCAAGTGCGGCGGCTCATCGAGGCCACGGACTATCTCGGCGCGCCATTCAGTGCGGCGGACAAGGCCGCGCTCAACACCGCGATGGAATCGCCCGACCACAAGGCTGCCGCCGCGAAGCTCCAGGAAACTCTCGACCGCTACGCGCTCTTCGGCGTCCACATCAACCCGGAGATGCGCGTGAAGGTGGCTGCTGGCGACGCCAAACCCGAGTTGATGCAGGACGGCTGGCGGCAGTTCCTCGTGAAGGTCGCGAATGAATCCGGCACCACCGCGCCGCTCGCCGCCGTCAGCCCGAACGCGCAGTCTGTCCACAACGTCCGCGCCGCCGCGACTCCCTCCGACAAGCTGCGCCGCAAGCAAGGCGAGCCGCCCACGCTCAAGGTCGCCGACCTCTGGCTTGATCTCCGCACCTACGACGCTCAGCCGCTGCGCCCCACGCTCTCCGGCCTCACCGTCGAGTATCGCATCGTGCAGCTTTACAGCCGCGACGCCGGGAAGCGCGAGGCGAAGATTGGCTTCAACGTCGGCCAAGGCACGCAGGACATCGGCTTCCGCAACGAAGTGGATTTGCTCTTCACCTGCCTGCCCGCGCCCGAGATCACGCTCGGCGTGAAGGACGAGAACGGGAAGCCCGCCACCGCTGGCTTCGTGATTCGCGACGCGCAGGGCCGCGTGTATCCGTCGCAAGCCAAGCGCCTCGCGCCCGACTTCGCGTTTCACCCGCAGGTCTATCGCATGGACGGCGAGACCATCCGGCTGCCGGAGGGCGATTACACCATCGACTTCGACCGCGGCCCGGAGTCCATCAAGCAGACGCGCAAGGTGACGGTAACGAAGGCGACGAAGCGGCTCGACTTCAAGGTTGAGCGGTGGATTGACGCGATGAAGTTCGGCTACGTCTCCGGCGACCACCACATCCACGCGGCGGGCTGCGCGCATTACACGAACCCGACCGAGGGCGTCCACGCGCCAGACATGGTGCGGCACATCTTGGGCGAGGACTTGAAGGTCGGCGCGAACCTGACGTGGGGGCCGTGCTTCGATTATCAAAAGCAGTTCTTCACCGGCAAGGACGACAAAGTTTCCCTGCATCCCTACGTGCTGCGCTATGACATCGAGGTCTCCGGCTTCGGCTCGCACCAGAGCGGGCACCTGTGCCTGCTCCAGCTTAAGGACCAGATGTATCCCGGCGGCGACTCGAAGAACCACTGGCCCACGCTCGGCCTGAACACGCTGCGCTGGGCGAAGGCGCAGGGCGCGCTCGTCGGCCCCGCGCACAGCGGCTGGGGGCTGACCCTTCCGACTGCGGACTTGCCCAGCTACGACATCCCGCCCTTCAACGGCATCGGCGCGAACGAATACATCATGAACGTGACCCACACCGTGCCCGGTCCGGACAAGAAGCTGGTGCCCGCCGTGGATTTTCTCAGCATGGTGGACACCCCCTACGCGTGGGAGCTGAACATCTGGTATCACACGCTGAACGTCGGCTTCCGCACGCGCATCAGCGGCGAGACGGATTTTCCCTGCATCTACGGCGAGAAGGTCGGCCTCGGCCGCAGCTACGTGAAGCTCCCGACGAAGTGGACTTACGAGGATTGGTGCGAAGGTATCCGCGTCGGGAACAACTACGTGGGCGATGGAAAGAGCCACTTGATTGACTTCAAGATCAACACTGCCGCGCTCGGCGAGAAAGGCAGCGAACTCAAACTCGCCGCGCCTGGCACCGTGAAAGTTTCCGCCCGCGTCGCCGCCCGCCTCAACGACCAACCCGACGCCGCGCTGAAGAACCGTCCTTACTCCCAAAAGCCCTACTGGGACATCGAGCGCGCCCGCGTCGGCGAGTCGCGCGAAGTGCCGGTGGAACTGATCGTCAATGGCCAATCCGTCGAGACCAAGCACATCGTTGCCGACGGCTCGCAGTTCAACCTCGTCTTCGAGACGAAGATTGAGCGCAGCAGTTGGGTCGCGTTGCGCATCCTGCCCAGCAGCCACACGAACCCCATCTGGGTGATGGTCGGCGACCAACCCGTGCGCGCCTCCAAGCGCAGCGCCGAGTGGTGCGTGAAGTCGCTCGAGGTTTGTTGGACGCAGAAGGAGCGCACCTACGCCGACGCCGAGAAGCCTCAAGCCCGCCAAGACTACGAGCACGCCCGGCAGGTCTATCGCAAGCTGCTGGCGGAGTCG
>SXTU01000126.1 GCA_005791875.1 Verrucomicrobiales bacterium | reverse complement strand
CGGTCCACGCCGATGTTCTGCGTGATGACTTCCTTGAGGCTGCCGAGCGGTTGCCGCAGTTCGAGGCTTCCAATCGCCTTCTCCTCCAGCGCGGCGGCCACGGTGGCGAACACGCTCGCGCGCGGGCCGACGCTGACCAGCTTCACCGGTCCGAATCTCCGCTCGTTGGCAAGCCACCGCGCAACGGCACCGACCTGGCTCGAGTGCACGCCCAGCGGGCGGTCGCCGACGGCGGCCACGAGCAAGGCAAAGAGAAAGTCCTTCTGCGCGATGCGGGACTCGCCGAAGTAGAACGGGTCCACTGCCACGACGCGCTTGCCCTCGCCGAGCAGTTTGTCCACGTCCGCCGCCAGCGCCTTGCGGCCCGCGTCGCCGACGAGGAGCACAGTGGACACTGGCGCGCCCTTGGACAGCTCGACGGCGGGCACGGTCCACGCGTCACCCATTTTGAGTCGCCAGTGCGTCGCGGTGATGCCGTTGGTGGTTTCGGTGCCCGCGGGTTCGGCGGTCACGGTGTAGTGCTTGGCGTGGACCACGCCGCCGAGCAGTCCGCGCTGCGAGTCCCGCCACCGCGCGAGCGGGCCGGGAGAAGTCGGCGCGAGGTCGGCGCGCGGCAGGTTCTTCGCGAGCGCGAGCGCGAGCTTGTTGAAGTCCAAGTTGTCCCCAGGAAGCGGCACATTGAGTTCCTCGGCCTTCTTCACTTCCGGCTCGGTGGCGGCTTCTTTCGCATCGAAGGCAGAGTCGCCGGGGAAGAAGTTGTCACCGACCATGCGGTAGAACACCTCTCGGTTCTCCTGCTCGAAGTTGTGCGTGCCGGGGACGTGGTTGTTGTGCCAGCGGAGCTTGCCTTCTGCCTTGAGCAGCTTGAAGACCGGCTCCGCGGCGTCGAGCAGCGGCTGGAGCGCGTGGCCGGTGGCGAAGCAGCACTGGTCCTTCGCGTTGTAGGTCAGCAGCGCGCCGCGCGGGGCGAGCATGGCGGTGAGGTGCGAGTAGTCGGCCACTGTGGCGAGGTCACTGGGCGTCTGCTCCGAGTCGCCGAGGTCGGAGAAGTTCCGCGCGCGTGTGCGGAAGCTGGAGTAGCCGGCCACGGGGTTGGCGAGGGTCACGCGCGTGTCGAGCGAGCTGATGAAAATGGTCTGCCAGCCGCCACCGGAGAGGCCGCTGACGGCCACGCGCTCTGGGTCGGCCTCGGGCAGCGCGAGCAGGATGTCCAGCCCGCGCGACATGGCGAGGTAGAAGGGCGCGATGCCGCTGGAGCCGCAGAGGTCGAGCTGGTTCATCGAGTAATGGCCGAAGCCCGGCGAACGAAGCTGGCCCATGCCGAGCCATTCAAGGTTGAGCGAGATGACGCCGCGCTTCGCGAGGTTGATGCAGCGGATTTGTTTGTAAGGCGCGGCTTTGCCGACGCCGTCGTGGCCGTTGACCGCGAGGTGGACGGGTGACTTGCCGCTGAGTTTCTCCGGCACGTAGAGCAGCGCGGGAATCCATAGGCCGGGCAAGGCCTCGTAGCTGAGCTTGCGGATCGAGTAGCCGGGGCCGCCGGGAATCGTGTCGAGCCATTCGACCTTCGTCTTGGCGTCGCGCCACGCGCGGGCCTCGCCGCGGAAGATGACGTTGTCCAGCAAGTCGCGGCGCAGGCGGGCGGCTTCCTTCTCCCACTCGGCGGCGGACGTGAGAGCGGGCATGAGCGGCACGCGGTTCTCGGTGTAGGCCTGCACTTCAGCGAGCGCGAGGTTCGGGCCGATGATCTCGCGCGCGAGGATTGGGGCGAGGAGATTGGTCTGCGCTGATGCGGAGAGAAGGCACGCGGCCAGCGCGAGCGGGGCGAGGAGCAAGGACGGTTTCATGGGATGATGATGCGGGGAAGCGGGGCTGACAGCAACAGTGTCGGCGACTTGCAGTCGCCGACACGGGTCACCCTCCCGCGACGATGCGCACTATCTCCAAACGGTCGCCGGGCTGAAGTGTGCGTTTGGAAAACTCCGAAGGCGTCACCGCTTCGCCATTGAGTTCCACCACGACGCTGCGCGGGAGCAACTGCTGGGCGACGAGAAACTCCTGCAGCGAGCAGGGCAGGGCGGCGGTGACTTCGCGCCCGTTGGCGATGACGTGCGGCACGGCCATGCAACCTACTTCTCGCCGAGCCGCAGCGTCTGCTTCGCGCCGTCCACGGTGACGGTGACGGCGTTTTCCAGCGCCTCTTCCATGCGCACGATGTGGCGCTTGCCGTTGATGAGCATGGAGATTTCGCTGCCTGGCTCGAACCGCTCGCCGTTGATGATGGCGATGGTGCGCTTCGACGTGCGCAGCAGGGAACGCAGCTCCAGCTTCGTCGCGGGCGGCGGCGGCGGGCGCAATTCACGCGGCGGCTCCGGGGCGGCGGGCGCGGAAGCTGCCGGAGCCGCCGACGCCGTTGCGGCAGCCGGGCCGGGCGTAGGCGCACCCGTGGCGGCAGGCAGCGCGGCCTCGGTGCGGTTGCGCACCCACTTCACCACGCCGGGCATTCCCTCGCGCGCCTCGAACTCGATGGCGTTGAGGATGACGCCCTTGGTGTAGGTGTTCTCCTTGATACGCGTGACTTCGTTCGTGTCCAACCGGCGCGCGGCGAGCTTGTAGGCGAAGAGTTCGCAGAGAGCCTCGCGTGTGTCGGCGTCCAGCGTGCGCGTGGGCGCGAGGTTTTCGTTCAGCCAAAGGTGGCCGAACTCGTGCGCGCAGGTGGACAAGGTCTGGCTCCGCGTCCGTCCACTCAACAGGATGACGTTGTGGATGAAGCCGCCGCCGACCGGCCGGCTGCTGGAGAAACCTAGCTTGTGCAGCCCGCCCGCCGAGTCGCCGCCGCCCTTCGGATTCCAGTAATCCACGTCGAACATCTTCAGGACGACGTCCGCAGTCCGCAGTGTGACCAAGCCCTCAGAGGCCACGCCCAGCTCGCTGCGCGCGCGTGCGAGGAGTTGCACGCCCTCGGCCTCGTTCAGCACGACGTTGGGCAAGTCCGGCTGGCAAATGACGCGTCCGTCGGGCGTCCTGCTGAAACCCTCGCGCGCCGGGAGGCTGCAAATGGAGCAGCGCGCAGGCAGCGCCTCGCACTCCACGCAAATGAAGTTCGTCTTGTTGTGGACGAAGTATTTCCCGACCAGCGGCGACTTTGCGCAGACGATGCACGTGGGCGGCCCGGTGGGCGCGGGAGGGGGCGCGGCGGGTTGTGCGAAGGCTGGCAGCCAAGCGCAAAGGAACATCGCGGCGAGGAGTGGCGCCAGTTTCATGTTCACGCGCTCAACGCCGCGTCCCAGTCTTTCCAAACCGGTTCGTAACCCAGGCGGCGGATGAGGGCGGCAATCTCCTCCGGCGAACGCTCGTCGGCAATTTCAAACTGTCCCGTCGCATTCGTCTCACGGCCCGCCGTTGTGGCCCACTCGCTCGCGCCGGACGCCAGCTCCACGATACGTCCGCGCTCCGTGCGATGGATGTTCTCGCGACCCGCGCCCGTGTAACCGCCCGGTTCCGTGTGACTGCCCGCACTCGCGAGCGTGATGCCCAGCGGGAACAGCCCGTCCCGGAGCTTCGCCGGCTCGCGCGTCGAGAGCACCAGGCCCACATCCGGCAGCAGCAGCCGAAACGCGGCGACGAGCTGCACCAGTTCGCGGTCGGTCATCGTCGTGAGCGGCTCGAACTCCCCCGCGCACGGGCGCAGGCGCGGCAGCGAGATGGTCACTTGCGCCTTCCAGCAATGCCGCAGCAGGTATTGCGCGTGCGCCGCCACGCTCAACGCCTCGCGTCGCCAGTCCGCCAGCCCGTAGAGCGCGCCGATGCCCAGCCGCCGGAAGCCCGCCGCATACGCGCGCTCCGCCGTCTCCAGCCGCCAGTCGAAGTTCCGCTTCGGCCCCGCCGTGTGCATCCGCTCGTAGATGGCGCGGTCGTAAGTCTCCTGATACACCACCAGCCCCTCCGCGCCCGCCGCCACGATGGGCCGGTATGCCTCCGTCTCCATCGGCCCGACTTCGAGCGAAAGACTCGGCCACTCCTCATGCAGCGCGCGGACGCACGCCGCCATGTAATCGCCGCCCACAAACTTCGGATGCTCGCCCGCGACCAGGAGCAGGTTGCGGAAACCCTGCTCGCGCAGCGACCGCGCCTCGCGCCGGACTTCCTCTACCGCCAGCGTCACGCGCAGGATCGGGTTGTCGCGCGAGAAGCCGCAGTAAGCGCAGTTGTTGATGCACTCGTTGGACAGGTAGAGCGGCGCGAAGAGGCGGATGACCTTGCCGAACCGCTGCCGCGTGATGGCTTGGGAACGATGGCACAGCGGCTCCAGCAATTGCCCCGCAGCCGGAGAGATGAGCTTGGCAAAATCTTCCAGCGACAACTGGGTCTTTCCCAGCGCCGCCTGCGCCTCCGCCAGCAAAGCATTTCTGGAGGACTGCTCCAATGCCTCCACCGGCAGCGCGTTGAACTCGGCGACAAAACTCATTGCGCAGACCGTAACAGGGCAGGGGACTGCGGCAAGCGGAGTCGCAAGCTCAACGACCCAAGCTCAGCGACCCGGCCCACGAGGACGCTCGATTGCAACCTGGACGCGATGGCCGGGTTAGATGCAGCGCGTGGTTAGGAGTTGCGGTCGTTACTCCTTTGGCCATTCGACCTTGCCTGTGTCGAGGTCGTAAACCCCGACCACGACGCGAACGTTCTTGGCCAACTTGCCGAGCTTGGCCTCACTGCGAATCCTAGCCGCTACCTGAGTGGCGTTTTCCTGAATGGTGAGGTCGAGCGGGTCTCCCGCCTTCCCCTTGGCGGCTTTGACGGCGGGCTGAATGTCCCGCACCAGCGAATTGACGTGGCCGGGCGCGGTGGCTGTTGCCAGCGCCGCCTTGACCGCGCCGCAACGCTCATGACCCAGCACCACAATCAGACGGGTGCCCAGGTGCTCGACCGCATACTCGATGCTGCCCAACGCGTGCTCGCCCACAAGATTGCCCGCAGTGCGGACGACAAACAAATCGCCGACGTTCTGGTCGAACACCAGTTCGGGCGGCGTGCGCGAGTCGGCGCAGCCGACGATGATGGCAAAGGGGTGCTGGGATTGGGCCGTCTCGGCCCGGCGGGCCGCGACGGGCTTGCCCTCAGTGATCTTGCTGGTGGCGAAGCGTTTGTTCCCGGCTTGGAGCTTGGCCAAGGCATCGTCCGGGCTGACCAACGCGGCGTGCTCGGCAGCAAAGAGAATAGTGCCAGCGGTGAAGACGGTGGCTACAATGGCGGTGATGAAGTGGTGTGGTTTCATTGGTGATGAATGGTAGTGGAAGCAAAATGTGCGAGCAACGCCTAACGACCCCAAGCTCAGCGACCGCGGAGTGCGGCGCGGCACCTGCGCGGTGGGGGAAAGGCGGAGGCAGGAAGCAGCCGCCGTGACGCGCGGAGCAGTTCGCTGCAGCGCATGGCTAGGCGTTTTGTTCGATGCCTGCATTCTTGATGGCTTGTTGGAGGGCGGAATACGCCCGGTAGTCAGTGGACTCCGCTACGGTCTTGTCGAGCATGACGGCGAGTAGTGGAATCTGCACGTCGCGGTCGTAGGCAAGGCGGTCGAAGAACTCTGCCGGGGAGATGTCGGGCATGTGGTCGCGGAGGAACGAAACAACCTCGGCAACGAAAAGCTCCATACCGGGCGCAAGCTGCGCGTGAAGGTCGTCGGCACTGACGAGGCCGCGCTCGATGGGAGCGGACAGAATGCTGCGGGGGTTGTGCTGGAACTGGCCGAGACCGTGACAAAACTTCGGGTAGCGCGTGAGTTGCTCGAAGCGCGAGTAGTGGGAGCGATAGTGCTCGTGCATGGCCTGGTCCACGAGCACAGTGAAGTAAAGGCAGACAAGAAAGAACGGGCGCGATGAAGCAGACACGCGCTCAAGACCACGGCAGTCGTGACGCCAACTGTGGCCGAAGTAAGGCACGGACGACTGCCCCATGAAGGCGGACAAATCGGAGCGAAACGTCTGAAGGTAGTAATCAGAAATGTTCATTACTCGGGACGCGCGCTAAAACGCCTAACGACCCAAGCTCAGCGACCCGGCCCGCGTGGGCGTTGGATTGCAACCGCGACGCGATGGCCGGGTTCGCTGCAGCGCATGGTTAGGCGGCTGTGGCAATATCAGCCTTGGGATCAGAACCGAAACGATTATCGCCTCGCTGACCTTCCCGCACTGCGAGTATCAGATTGTAAATCGGAATCAACAGGAACCAACCGCTGTGGTCGGTGTCATGCATCCTGCGAACACCTACGCAGATAGCTGGAACCAGAACGGCAAGATTATAAATCTGCCCCATGATTCCAGGCCCGCCAAGAATCGCCTCGATGAATCCAAGCACGAACGCGATGATGAAATTGAATAGGACAAACATCCAGTATTCTTTCCGTCTCGCTCGTCCTTTACCGACGGCATAATTTTTTAACACATTGATATACCATTTCATGTTTTGCCTTTCTTTTGTTGTTGTTGGTTGCAGTTAGGAGCGTGAAGCCGCCTAACACCGAGCTGAGGCACGGCGGCGAAAAGCAATGACTATGAAAAACGAACAACACTCCGAACAACCCGCGATCCCGCCGTTGCCTCCAGCGCCTGGTTCGGCATCCCCTCGCCGTATCCTTGAAGCCGTCGAAGACCGATTCGATGAGATGGAAAATGCCGCGCTCCATGCGTGGAACAGGCTGGATAGCGACGACCCCGAAAGGCCATACCACGAAGGATTCCTAGCCGCAGTGAAATACGTCCGGCGCGAATACCGCAGAACTCTAAGTGCAGCCATGTTCGAGAAGTGATCATGCCGAACATATGGCTAAACAGAAGTGGGCAGAAGCTCGTTCTGTCTATTCCACTGTGAGGCCATGTGCGGAGTGTTTGCTCTTCACTCGCGTTGTCAATTAGTTTGTCCACATCCTCGCCCCCGTGGATCCTGCGGCTAAACCAGAAGCCATTCCCCTGCCTCGGCCCAAGATGTTGTCCGAGGTGGTGCGGGAGAAAATGCGGGCGGGTCACTACGCTTGGCGCACGGAGAAGGCTTATCTGGGCTGGATTCGCCGGTTTAT
>SXTU01000125.1 GCA_005791875.1 Verrucomicrobiales bacterium | reverse complement strand
CCACGGGCTTTCCGCCAGCGCCTTGACCACCACCAGCGCGAGCACGGCCAGCAGGATGACCATGATGGCCAGAATCGCCACGAGGCCGATGACGCCGGCGACCGAGTTTAACTCCTCCTTCACCATCTGGCCGAGCGAGCGGCCGTTGCGGCGCATCGAGCAGAAGAGAATTACAAAGTCCTGCACCGCGCCGCCCAGCACCACGCCGATGAGAATCCACAGCGTCCCCGGCAGGTAGCCGAACTGCGCCGCCAGCACCTGCCCGACGAGCGGCCCCGGCCCCGAGATGGCCGCGAAGTGGTGGCCGAAGACGATCCACTTGTTCGTCTTCACGAAGTCGTGGCCGTCCTCCTTCACCTCGCACGGCGTTGCGCGGCGGTCGTCGAGCATGAGCACCTTGGCGGCGATCCACTTCGAGTAGAAGCGGAAGCCCACCGCGTAGGTGCAGAGCGCCGCGACCAGGATGTAAATGGAGTTCAGCGGCTCACCGCGCCGCAACGCGATGGTGGCATAAGCCCCAGCGCCAAGGGCGGCGACCACGAGCCAGATGACCGTCGAGAGAAGTTTGTTCATGAGCAGCGAATCACCCGCATCCTACGGAGAACCTCCGCGACTGCAATCCGGGAACCGGAGAAGCACTTCAATTCTCACCGCGCCACGGTTGACGCGCGCGCGTGGGCGTCGGCAGAGTCGGCGCACTCTGACCATGCAAACCAACGCGACCCCCGGCATCCGCTACGCGCACACAAACCTCATCGCCAATGACTGGAAGCGGCTGGCGGACTTTTATGCGCAGGTCTTCGCGTGCGAGCCGGTGAGTTCCGAGCGCGATCACCACGGGCCGCACACCGACGCGCTCACGGCGATTCCCGGCGCGCGGATTCGCGGGCGGCATCTGCGCCTCCCCGGCCACGGCGAGCGCGGGCCGACAATTGAGATCTTCAGCTACGCCCAGAACGAGCCGCTTCTGCCCACCTGCCTGAACCGCCCCGGCTTCGCGCACCTCGCCTTCGAGGTTCCCGACGTGGAGGCGAAGCGGAAGGAAATCCTCTCGTGGGGCGGCAAGGACGTGGGCCAGCTCGTGACCTTGGACATCCCTGGCGCGGGTCTCCTGACGCTCATCTACATGACCGACCCGGAGGGAAACATCATCGAGCTGCAAAGGTGGCATTGACTGCACTTCACAGTGGGTCGAAAAACTGAGCTCAGTTGGGAGGCGCGCTGCTTGGCTACGTTTCGTTTTGGCTACTTTGCTCCACAGCACCCGTCGGCTACTGAAACCGCCCCTTCACCCAGCTCACCACCGTCTCCACCATCGGTGCAGTGTAGTCGCCGGCGAAGACGTGGTTCGAGCCTTGGAGCGCGACAAACTTCACGTCGTTGCCCGCGCGGATAAGGATGTCCTTCGAGTCCTGGGTTGGCACCACGTCGTCCTCGGTGCCGTGGACGAGCAGCCACGGGACTTTCACCTTCGGCGCGGCGTCGAGCACGGTGCCGATTTGCGTGAGGTCGTCCATGTAGGCCTGCGAGAGCGGGCAAGCCTCGTCGTCCCACATGAAGCCCGCGCCCGGCTTCACCATGCCGAACTCGCGCTGGGCAAATGCCGCCGTGCGCACCATGCCCGCGAGTGACACCAGCAGGCGAATGCGCGCGTCCTGGCCGGCGCGCAGCACGCCCACCGCGCCGCCCATGCTGTGGCCGATGTAGCAGACGTTCCAGCCCGCGTAGGCGTCCAGCACGGAGCCAAGGTCGGCGACTTCCTTCGAGATGGTGGCATCGGTGAACTTGCCGCCCGACGCGCCATTGCCGGTGAAGGAGAGGCGCAGGGTGTTGACACCAGCGGCTGCGAGCGCGGTGGCGAGCGTGACGAGGAAGGGCCGGTCCTTATTGCCGGTCACGCCGTGGCCGAGGATGACGAGGTTTTTCGAGTTCGCGTCACCCTGATGGAATGAGTGGTCAATGCGCTCGCCGTGGAAGTTTTTGATTTCGCCAAACATGGTGGGAGCGTTTCTAGCCCCGCAGAGGCGCAGCCGCAAACGCAAAAGCGGCGCTTGCCAGAAGCGACTCCTTCGCTACTCTCCGCGCCATGACTTTTTTCAAAGCAGTGTTCGCGTGGTTGGCCATCGGCGCGATTCTCGGTGGCGGCGTCTTTATGACTGTGCATCCCAAGTCGCCTTCCTGGTGGCCGCTGCTCGGCATTGTTGTCGGCCTGGTCGCGGTCGTGGGCAAGTTCGGTTGCCTGCCGCCCAGCGACGAGCATCATCACTGATTTCCCTGCGGCCGGCCGGAACGGAAGACGCGAAGGTGCAAGCCTTCGCGTTTTGCTTTTCACCCTCATTCCGGCACTTGGATTTAACGCAAAGGCGCAAAGGCGTAGAGCCGCAAAGGAAACCGCATTGATTGGCTTCGCTCTTCTGGCACCGCACAGGTGAATGGGTGGACGCGGTTCCGTTTGATGCTTCACCCAGCTCCTTCCTCTCCGGGCTTTGCGCTTTCGCGTCCTTGCGTCTTTGCGTTAACTCCGGCTCCAAGTTTCACACTGCCGACCACGACCGCTTCACTTCGTCGCCTTGTCCAAGGCTTCGAGGACGATGCTGGGCGTGAGCAGCGTGGGCAGGAGCAGCGGCTCGGCCTTCTGGTCGCGGGGATAGACCAGCACCATCGGCACGCCGGCGCGACCGAACTTCTTCAGCTCGGTGACGATGGCTGGAGTCTCCAGCGTGTTGTCGGCCAGCAGAGCGACGGCGTTCAACTCCTTCAGCTTCTTCTGCGTCACGGTGATTTCGAGGCTGCTCTTGAGATTCGCTTTGCACGTAAAGCACCAGTCCGCCGTGAAATCCACGAGCACGACGCGGCCCCCGGCGCGGGCTTTGGCGACCGCTTCCAAACTCCACGGTTGCCAGTCTATGCCGTCGGGACTGTGCTTCGTCGCGCTGCCGGCTTCAGCGGGCCTAGGTGGATTGCGCCAGCTCAACTGGCCTTCGAGCGCGTAGGCATAAGCCCCGCCGAGCAGCGCGATGCTGATGGCCATCGCAAGCCCGCGCCGCGCGCTGCCGCGCTGGACAAACTCGCCCCATATCCAAACCGCCAGCGCGAGCACGACGAGGAACAGTCCCAGCCAGAGCGCGCCGTCGCGTCCGAAGATGCGCGTGGAAACCCACAGCAGCCAGATGGCCGTGGCGAGCATGGGGAAGCCCATCGCCTGCTTGAAGTGGACCATCCAGTTGCCGGGCTTGGGCAGGAACTTCAGCCACGCGGGCTGGAAACTCAGCAGCAAGTAAGGCAGCGCGAGGCCGGCTCCGATGGCGAGGAAGAGCACGAGTATGAGCAGGGGCGGCTGCGCGAACGCGAAGCCCAGCGCAGGCGCGAGCAGCGGCGCGGTGCAGGGCGTCGCGAGCGCGGTGGCGAGAATGCCGTTGAAGAACGCGCCGGTGGGGCCTTCCTTGCGCGCGAGGTCGCTCGCCGCGGTCATCGCGCCGCCACCGAGGCTCACCTCGAACAGCCCGAAGAGGTTCAGCGCAACCAGCGTGACGAGTGTGACCATGCTCACGAGGAAGATGGGGTTTTGAAACTGCATCCCCCAGCTCGCGCTCCTGCCCGTCTGCTGCACGCCGATGACGACACCCGCGAGCACGACGAACGACGCGAGCACGCCGAGGCAATAAACCAAACCAAGCATCCGCACGCGCGCGGGAGATTCCTTCGCCTGGTTCACGAAGCCGAAAATCTTCAACGCGATGACCGGCAGCACGCACGGCATGATGTTCAGGATGAGGCCGCCGAGGAACGCGAGGAGCAGCGCGTGGCCGAACGAAGTGATCTCGGCGCTTGCCGCAGGCGGGGCAGGGGAGGGAGCGGTGGTTTGCTTGGTGGCAGCGGTGGTTGCTGGCGCTCCGTCTTCGAGAAGCAGGTTTACCTCGTAGCCAGTCGAGTGACCGGTTTCAGCGACTTCCACGAGCAAGCCGAGCAGTTGCTTCGGCCACTGGCCCTCGGACTTCTTGATTTGCTTTCGCAGCACCGCCTTGCCTCCAGTGTTGCTCACGACTTCCGTCGGTCCGGCGACTTCAACGCCTTCGCCGCCGTAGGGGAAGAAGTCGGGCTTCGCAGCGGTCGTGCTCCACTCAATGAGAATCGCTCGCGTGTCGTTCGTAGAGGCTGTCTTTTCCCAACGTGCGGAGGCAACGAGGTCCGGCTTCGCAATGGGAAGCAGCTTCTGCCAGGCCCCGAACTGCGGGGCGATTGCAGAAGGCTTCGACTCCGTGCCGATCCGGAGCGTGGCTTTCGCGCTGCCTTTCGCCGGCACGCACGAGCCGCCTGTCTCGCACTCCAGCCAGCTCGCGTTCGCGGTGAAGACTTGGCTGCCAGCGGGCGCATTCGCGGCGATCTTCAACGGCACGAGCAGCACGGCTTCCTTGGCGTATTCGTAGCTCGTGAGCGTGTCGGCAAAATACTTGCCCGGCACCGGCCACTGGATTTCTCCCGCCGTCACACCAGCCGTCAGCTCCCATACAATCTTCGTGGGGAAGCCGACATCGCCGCCGTTGCGCCAGTAGGTGTGCCAGCGCGGGGCCATCGTGAGCCGGACCCCGGCGAGAATGGTTTCGCCGGGCTTGGCGGAGTCCTTGTCCAAAACCAACTCGACCTGCGTGGCTGCTGCCGCTGCTCGGGGCGTGGAGAAGCCGAGCAGACAGAGGAAGGCCAGCGCAAGAAACCCGTTTCGCATGACGGTATGATGGCTGCGGGGCGGATTTGTTTGAAAGTTTATTGTCCGCATCGCTGGAGATGAGTCGGGCTGGAATGACGAAACTTACATTCACGGGAGCGCCAAGCATCGCTCGGCAGGGCGGACACTCCGGCACCCGGGCCGAGCGATGCTCGGCGCTCCCCTCACATCCGCTGGCGCTGCCAGTGGGTGATCTTCTTGCGGAAGCTCGCTGCGGTCAGCCAATACCAGCGCTCGTAGCGACGCAGGGCTGCGGCGCGTTCGTTCGGGTCATCGCGGATGAAGCGGGTCGTCACGCCGGCCTCGGCGGAGACGGGCTTCTCGAAGACGGCATTGAGCCGCGTGCCGGGCAGGTCGCCGTCGAGCGAGTCCACGCGCTTGACCGCGAAGCCGCTCTTCTGCGCGAGGCGATGCAGCGTGCGCGGCGAGAAGCTGTAGTGGTGTGCGAGGTGGAAGAAGTGCGAGAGCCGCGAGCCAGGCGCCTCGATGTTTGGCACCTCGACGACGAAATGGCCGTGCGGCTTGAGCAGCTTCTTGATGGTGGCCAGCGTCGCGGTCGGGCTGATGGTGTGTTCGAGCACGTGGTTCATCACCACGAGATCGAAGCTCGCGAGCTTGAGCTTGTGCGAGATTTCTTCGAGCAGGCCGTTATGCACATCAAGGCCCTTCTTCTCGCGCGCAAACTGTGCGTGGCCTTCGTGCGGCTCGATGCCTGTGAATTGTCCCGTGGAGCCGACGACTTCCTTCATGCTCCACAGCAGCGCGCCGACGCTGCAACCAATCTCCAGCACGCGCACGCCGGGCTTCAGGTAGGGCCGGAGCTGCGCGAGCATCGGGCGGATCTTCGGCAGCCGCCGCTGGAAAAACCGCTCGTCCGGCATGGACTGGTTCTTGTAAGCGCCCCAGTAGCTCGTGTGGTAGAACTTCGAGTTCTCCCGCTCGTTCGGGCGCGGGTTCGTATAGACCAGCCCGCAGTCCTCGCAGATGACGGTGGTGAGCTTCGAGCCGCCGCGTCCGCGCGTGGCGAAGACCTGATGGCGTGCGCTTCCGCAAAGGTCGCAGACCTGTTTCGACTCTATGATTGTGGCGACAGTGGGTTTCATCCGCCTCCGGCCCGTTCCGGAAAGGAGACGGAATGTTTGCGAAGCGCGGCCAATTGTCAAAGGCGGCTTGAAGTCGCTTTGCGTCGGCGCGCGTCCAAAAGCGCCATGCTGAATCCTCTTCGCGCCGCCTGCTTGCTCGCGACACTCGTGTTCTCAACGCAAGCCCCACAAGCCGCCTTGCCCGAGGCCGCGCCTGAGTTCGCCTGGGCCGTTTCAGCCGGTGGCAAAGGCCATGACAAGACGCGTTGTCTCGCCGTTGACGCGCGCGGAAATGTCTTCCTCGCAGGCGAGTTCGTCGGCACGTCGCAGTTCGGCGAGCACACGCTCACGAGCGCGGGCGACATGGACTTCTTCATCGTGAAGTGCCCGCCCGACGGGAAGTTCCTCTGGGTGCGCAGCGCGGGCGGCAGCGGGATTGATCGCGGCTACGGCGTTGCAACGGACGCGGCAGGGAGCTGCTACGTCACCGGTCATTTCCAAAGCACGAACGCCACGTTCAGCGGCTCGCTGTGTCGAACTCCGGCGACTACGACATCTTCGTCGCGAAGTATGATGCCGACGGCAAGCTGCTGTGGGTCCGCTCCGCTGGTGGCAAAGGCTACGACTACGCTCACGGCATCGCGGTGGATGCGGGAGGAAATGCCTTCGTGACCGGCGCGCTCGTGGGCGACGGCGCGTTTGGTGATTTGAAAGTCATCGCGGCTGGCGGCTCACACGCATTCTGCGCGCGCTATGACAGCGTGGGGAGACTGCTCTGGGCCAAAACCGCCGAGGGCAATGCCCGCGGCAGCGGACATGGAATCGCTTTGGATGGAGCGGGCAACGCTTACGTGGGTGGCTCCAGCGGCGGTGCGGGCACCATGGGTGGAGTTACACTCACGAATGCCTTGGGTCGCGACTTGTTCATCGCCAAGTTCACCGCCGAGGGCAAGGTCGCGTGGATTCACGAGGGCCACGGCAGCACGCACGCGATGGTTCACGAGATCACCTCCGACCGAGCGGGGAACGTCTGGGCCGCCGGCATGTTCAAGGGCGTGCTAAAGCTCGGCGACCGCACCGTCACCAGCCACGGCGACAACGACCTGTTGCTCACCAGCCTCGACCCGACGGGTAAGCGCCTCTGGACGCGCACCGGTGGCGGCCCGCGCGTGGACTACGGGCTGGGAGTTGCGACCGACGGTGCGGGCAATTCCTTCCTCACGGGCGAGTTCACCGACACGGCGGAGATCGCGGGCGCTTCGATCACGAGTTCGGGCAGCACGGAGATCTACGTCGCGAAGCTCGACCGCGCCGGGTCGCTGCGCTGGCTCACGCAAGGCGGCGGCGAGAAAGGCGACAACGCCTACCCCATCGTCGCCGACGCGCAGGGGAATCTCTATCTCTCCGGCAACATCAGCGGCCCCGCGAAGTTCGGCGCGCACACCATCACCAGCGCGGGCGGCAACACGTTTACCTCGCCAAGCTTAAGGCGAAGTGACGCGGCCCGGCGCGATCAAACCAGAAAAGCAGTTCAGCCACAGATTCACACAGATAGACACAGATGGTGAGCAACCTGTGCAGCATGGCCGGTCATCCAGTAGGTGAGTCCAGTCCGTTGCCCAAAATCTGTGCTCATCTGTGGCTTCCGCATTGGCCGCGTTTCCAACCGCCGGATTTAGGATCATACCAACGGCGTCCTGCCCGGCTCGGCGGGTTTCAGCTCCGGGAGCTTCATGTCCCAGGTCAGTTTCTCCGGCATCGTGGCGAGCTTGGATTTCATCGCGAAATCCCACGTCACTTCCTTGCCGGTGTAGGCGCTCATGCGGCCCATCACGCCCATCATCGTGCTCTGCGCCATGCGCTGGCCGTCGTTCGGGGTCTTGCCCGCGCGCAGGTCGGCGAACAGTTCATCGTGCTCGACTTGGTGCGAGACGGGCTTCTCGCCTTCGTAGCGCCAGTTCAACGCGCCGGTGATCTTGGCGCTGCCCCAGCCGAGTTCGCACTTGCCCTTCGTGCCGATGAGCACGTCGCGGTGCTCGTTATGACAGCCATTCTGATAACGCGTCTTGAGCACAGCCATCACGCCGTTGTCCCATTCGTAGGTCACGTCCCACTGATCCCAAGCGTCGCCGACGGTGGCCTGGTGGCGCGCACCGCTGGCGTGGCATTTCGCGGGCGGGACATCGCGCATGGCCCACGCGATCTTGTCGATGCTGTGCGCCGTGACTTCGAGGATGAAGTCGCCGGAGAGCCAGACGAAGTGGTGCCAGTTGCGGAGCTGCCATTCGAGGTCGGTCTGCTCGGGCTTGCGCACGCCGTCGAAGCGCGCGAGTCGGTTGCTCATGCGCGTGGAGTAGATGGAAACGATGTCGCCGATCGCGCCGTCATGCACGCGCTGCATCGCGGCGCGGTAGGGCGACTCGAAGCGGAAGTTGAACCCGGCGCGGATCGCGAGGTTCTTCTCCTTCGCGAGCTTCGTGGATTCCAGCACCGACCGGATGCCCGCCGGGTCCACTCCCATGGGCTTCTCGCAGAAGACGTGCTTGCCCGCCTCGATGGCGGCGCGCAGATGGAACGGCCGAAAGCCGCCGGGCGTCGTGAGCACCACCAAGTCCACGCCGCTCTGGAGAACTTTCTGGTAAGCGTCGAGGCCTGTGAACTTGCGCGACTCGGCGACATTCACGCGCGCCGGGTCTTTCTCGAACTGCTTCTTGAGCGACTGCTGGCTGCTCTCGATCTGCGTCTGGAAGACATCGCCCATCGCGTGAAGCTCCACGTTACTGTCCGCCGTGAGCGCCTGCGCCGCCGCGCCCGTGCCGCGCCCGCCGCAGCCGATGAGGCCGATGCGGAGCTTGTCGCTACGGCCGGCGGCTTGAGTGACGCCGGGGAAAGCCAGTGCAGCGCTCGCGGCTGAACTGGTGGCGAGAAACTGGCGGCGGGAGGTGGACTCGGTCCTGGTGGTTTGCATGATTGAAAAGCGTGTTCTGATCCTTGGGTGTAGCAGCCCGCACCGCTCAAAGCGCGTGTCCGGGTATGGTGCAGTTCGGCACTGCCGAAACGCTGGGGCCAGGCCGGTAAGCGCCGCCAGAAGGACAGAGCGGCAGCATGCTGCCTTTCAAGTAGGGCAGGAAGCCCCGCAGGTCCACCGGGCTGTTGGCCACCTTGCGATTCTCCAAAGCCCACCGCTGGATCGCACCGTCAATCTGCTTCAGGTTCGCGATGCAGGCGTTGCGCGCCTGTCCCGGCTGGACGAGGGCGGGTGCACCCGGAGTTGGCTGTCCGGCTGGTTGCGCTTGTGCGAGCGACTGGAATTGCCCGCGCAGCGCGTTGTTCTCCGCCTGAAGCCGCTGGGCCTGCTGGGCCGCAACACGGAGTTGCGTGTTCTCCGCGCTCGCCCTCTCGAACGCCGCCTTGTCCTTGCGCAACAGGGTCACCTCGCCGCGCAGCCGGTGGACTTCCTCGGCCTCCTTCTTGAACTCCGCAGCCTCGCGGACTTGCGCGCGGAGCTTCTCGCCTTCCTTCGGGTCCGTGGACTTGGCTTCCAACTGGCGGGCTTGCTCGCGCAGGGCGCTGAGTTCGGCCTGAAGCGCGCCCTTTTCCTTCTGTGCGAAGAAGAGCGCAGCGCCGGCCCCGCACGCCGCTGCTATGAGGCAGAGAATCGCGGTGCGGGAAGAGCCGGAGTTGCGGCGGATCGAGGTGTCCATGGCGGGAGAACTACTTCGCCTTGTCGGCGGGCTTGGCATCAGTCTTCTTCTCGTCGGCTTTCTTCTTCGGTGCCGGTGTGACCAGCTTGCGTGCGGCATCAACGCCTCCGAGGGATTGCCACGTTGGCACTCCGGGCGTCGCGGGAAGTTCCTCGACAGTCACATCCTTCACCTGCACAAGGCACACTCCGCCGCTATGGACCTGCGGCCCGATCTGGCCGTCGAGCGCGATGTTCTTGTCCGCCTCGGTGAAATCAATCGCCAGCACGCCGTTGATCCATGTGCGGATGCGCGGCCCCTCGGCGCGGATGCGGTATTCGTTCCAGCCGAAGACATCCACGACCTTCGCAAGCGCGGCGGCATCCACCGGCTCGGCGATGACGCGGTTGCGGCGGTATTCGTCGTAAATCTTCCCATACCAGCCCGCGCCGACGTCCACCTGGTAGCCGCTCATGTGATTGCCGCCGGGCACGCGCACGCTGCGGACCTGGATGCCGCTGTTGATGAAGCCCGTCTTGGGATCGCCGCTACACTTGATCTTCATCTTCAACTCGAAGTTCTGGTAACTCTCCTTGCTGGCGATGAAGAAGTTCTCGCGAATCTTGTTGGTGCGCGAACCGCCGGTGATCACGCCGTCCTCCACGCGCCAGACCTTCGGGTCGTAATCCCAGCCGTCGAGCGTCTTGCCGTCGAAGAGCGAGACAGCGCCGGCTTGGGCGGCGGGCGTGAGAACAAGAGCGGCGGCGAACAGGGACAGGAGCTTGGCAGTGGTTTTCATGGTGACGGGAATTTGATGCGGGGAGCTTGGAGCAATTCAAGGCCCCCGCCAATGGGCAAATGCTCCGACCTGACGAGCAGAAGCGGATGCGCGCTGCGTCACCACGCGCGGGCGCGCTTGAAGGCGTCGTGGATGCTGAAGGCCTCGGCAGCGGCCACGCCAGCCTGCGCGCCGCGTGCGCGGAACTGGAGCCGCATCAGGTCCAGCAGCGGGGAGAAGTTAGCGTCGTCCGCGCGCGCGAGTTGGCTGCGATGGCACGCGAGCATTTGCTCCTTTAACTCAACGTGCGTCGAGATGTCCACGTAGAAGCCCGGCGCAAAGCCGCTCATGTTGATGGTGTCCATGAACCACAGCGCGGGCGGCTCCGACAGCGGCGTGGATGCGGTGCCATGCCCGCGCGACGCGGCGAACCACGTCGCGGCCTCCGCCAGCTCGGACGCGGCGCGGTGGTCGGGATGGTAGTCCTCGGCGGCATGCGCCAGCACGAGGGTCGGGCGGAACTGACGAAAAAGGTCGATGACTCGGCGGCGGGCCGCGACGGTGTCCACGAGTTCGCCGTCGGAGAAGTCGCCGAAAAACAACTCTGCTCCAAGCAGCTGCGCGGCGGCTTGCATCTCCTTCCGGCGGACGGCTGTGAGATTCTTGAGCGGACGGTTCGGCTGGCCCTTGTCGCCCGTGGTCAGCACGCAGATGCCGATGGCCTCGCCGTCTGCACGCGCGCGGGCGAGCGTGCCGGCGCAGAGGAGTTCCGCGTCGTCAGGATGCGCGACGACGGCAAGCACGCGCTCGTTTGCGAAGGAGAGTTTCACTCGTTGCCTTACCTCGCCGCCGCCGCCTGCGTCCCCGCGAACTCGATGCGGACGATTTGCGTGTCCTTGTTGTTTCCCCAGGCTGTGCCGAACTCGATCAGGTAGAGGCAGCCGTCCCCGCCGAGTTCCAAATCCATCGGGCGCTTGAAGGTCATGCCGGGGCAGAACTTCGCCATGAGCGGCTGCCCGGCGGCGTCACGAACGATGTTGCTCTGCGCGTCGAGCTTCACGGTCACGATCCAGTTGCGCGACCATTCGTAGATGAAGAGCGTGCGGTCGTATTCCTTGGGCAGTTTGTTCGGGTTCGGATTCTTCGGGTCGAAGTAATAGACCGGCCCGGCCATCGCCGTGCGGCCACCTCCGCCGTTGACCGCCGGAAAGCGCGTGGAGGGCGAGCCAGTGTAGTAAATGAACGCGGGCTGTGTAGGCGGCAGCTCCTTGATGCCGTCGTTGTTAGGCGACAGGTTCAACGGCTTCAGCGGGTCATGGAATTTCGGTTCGCTCTTCGGGAACGCAGGGAACTCCGGCTTCGCGGGGGCAGGCTCGCTCTTGGCCTTGGCATCCTTCACCGCCTTGTCGTGGGCCGCTCGCGCGTCCTTGGCGGCCTGATACTCGTTGAAGTCCACGCGGGAGTAAGCCTTGTTGTCGCCGACAAACAGCGGCCAGCCGAAGAAGCCCGCCTTGCGCGCCTGGTTGATCTCGTCGTGGCCGCCAGGTCCGCGCTTCTCGCTGAAGCCGCCCGCGTCGGGGCCGACTTCGCCCCAGTAGAGGTAGCCCGTCTTCGCGTCGAGCGAGATGCGGAAGGGGTTGCGGTTGCCCATCACGTAAATCTCCGGGCGCGTGCCGGGCGTGCCGGGCGGGAAGAGGTTGCCCTTGGGAATCTCGTAGCCGCCCCCGGCCTTGGGCTTCACGCGAAGGATTTTGCCGACGAGGGAATTGGCGTTTGCCGACGTGCGCTGCGCGTCCCACGGATAGCGCCCGGGCCGTTCGTCGCTCGGGGAGAAGCCGTCGGAGTCGAAGGGGTTCGTGTTGTCGCCGACGGATATGTAGAGATTGCCGTCCTTGTCGAAGGCCAGCGAGCCGCCCACGTGGCAGCACTGCTCGCGCTGCGTCTGCACGTCGAGAATCTTCGTCTCGGACGCGAGGTCGAGTTCGTCGCCTTTCAGCGTGAAGCGCGCGACGCGGATGATGCCGACCTTGCCACCGGTGACGGAGTTCGTGGTGGTCTCGGGCAGGGAGCGGTTGAGATAGACCCAGTTGTTCTTGCCAAATTTGGGATCGAGAGTGATGCCAAGCATCCCGTCCTCGAGGCCGGTGAACACGGGCAACTTCGCGATGACGATGCTTTCCTTCGCGCCGGGTTTGATGAGCTTCACCGTGCCGTCGCGCTGCGCGAAGAAGACTCTGCCATCGGGCGCAACGACGAGTTCCATCGGATCCTTCAGCGTGTCCGCGAGTTGGCCGTCCACCTCGATGTCGGCTTCGAGGATGACCTTGTGGAACGCGCCGTCGGTCTGCGGCCCGGACGGCGCCGGCACAGGCGGTGGCGCAGGCGGTGGCGCAGGCGGCTGGTTCTGGGCGGAGACGGCACTCACGAACGACCACGCACACAGCGGAGCCACGAGGCAGGCGGGGAACTTGAATTTCATCAGGCTGGATGGACGGGCGGCTGCGGGTGTCATTCACCAGCGGCAGCAAAAGGGAGGCAGTGGGAAACCACTGCCGCCCGGTGAATCAAAGTGCGCGTGCGCCGACCACTGCTTCTTGCGCTTGACGGCCGCCTCGGCGAGGAACTTGTCGTATTTCTCGACCTGCTCCTTGACGAGGGCCGCGATCTTGGGCGTCTGCTCGGCGGTGAGCGCCAGCAACTCGGTGAGCTGCTTGAACTGCTCGGCGGCGTCCGGGCCGCGCTTCTTTTCCTGCGCTTGGGACGACGGGCTGAACGCGACGAACCCGCCCAGCACGATGGCAGCGATGAATTGCTTCTTCATGCGATGTTTCAATTTGGTTTGGGTGAGTGGCAGGAAAGCCTGCCGGTTTGTTCAGAGGGAGGACGCGAGGGCCGGACGGTGGTTACTTCAGACGATGGCCACGGGATTCTCCAACGTGCCGATGCCGGAGATGCCGATGCGCACGCGGTCGCCGGCGGCGAGGGTGAAGTTGTCCGGCGGCACCACGCCCGTGCCGGTGAGCAGCACCGCGCCGTGCGGGAAGCTCTGGCTGCGGAAGAGAAACTCCGCGAGCGAATCGAACGTGCGCTTGATCTGCCCGACGGATGTCTCGCCGTTGAACACCGCCACGCCGCCACGGTGAATCTCGATTGAGATGGCCCACGCCCGCGCCTGCGCCTCGCTAGCGCCGACGGTGATGAACGGACCGACCGCGCAGGACTTCAGGTAAGTCTTCGCCTGCGGCAGGTAGAGCAAGTTCTCTCCCTCGATGTCGCGCGAGCTCATGTCGTTGCCGATGGTGTAGCCGACGACCTTGCCGCGCGAGTTGCACACAAGGGCCAGCTCCGGCTCCGGCACGTTCCACTTCGCGTCCCGGCGGATGCCTACGTCGCCACCGGTGGCGATGACTTTCTCCGGCAGCGACTTGAAGAAAATCTCCGGCCGCTCCGCCTCATAGACGCGGTCGTAAGCGCTGGCGCTGAACTCCGACTCATCCATGCGCGCCTTCTTGCTGCGCAGGTAAGTGACGCCCGCGGCCCAGACTTCCTGCTGCTCGACGGGCGCAAGCAGCGTGATCTCCGCCAGCGGCAGACGTGGCATCGGCAACGTCATCAGGGCTTGGAGCACGGCGACCAGGTTGTCGCCCTCCAGCAACGCCGTGAGCGACTTCACCCCGGCGGCGGAGAGGTCGAGCACCGTGGCGTCGTCCGTGGTGAGGCCGATGCGGGCGTGGTGGCAGGCGGCACCGGTCTTGAAGCGGCAGAGTTTCATGTGGTGGTGTGGCAACAGCCGCGGCATTTCGGGCGAGCGGGAAGCCTGTGTCAATCGCAGAGGTGAGCTGCTGCTACAGCCACTTCCTGACTTCCCCTCGCGGCGGTGCTCCGGTATTTATCCCGGGCCAATCGCCTTGGCCCGATGGAACAACGCGCACTCATTGACTCTCGCGGCAAAGATCACCGCCGGCTCATCCTGCAAATGCTGGTGGGCAGCGGGCGTGGGCATGTCGGCGCGGCGCTCTCGGTGATGGAGATCGTTCGCGTGCTCTACGATGACATCCTGCGCGTGAACCCGCAGAACCCGCAGTGGCCGGAGCGCGACCGTTTCATCTTCAGCAAGGGCCACGGCTGCCTCGCACTCTACGTGATGCTCGCGGAGAAGGGTTTTTTCCCGAAGGATGAACTGATGCGCTCCTGTCACTTTGGCTCGCGGCTGGGCGGACATCCCGAGTCGCGCAAGACGCCGGGTGTGGAGGCCAGCACCGGCGCGCTCGGGCATGGGCTGTCCATCGGCGTCGGCTGTGCGCTGGCGGCACGGATTGATAAGAAGGATTGGCGGACGTTCGTGCTGATCGGCGACGGCGAGTCGAACGAAGGCAGCGTGTGGGAAGCGGCTTTGAGCGCGGGGAAACACCGGCTGGCGAACCTCACGGTGCTCGTGGATTACAACAAATTTCAATCCTACGGCCCGAGCAAGGACATTCAGGACCTCGAACCGTTCGCGGACAAGTGGCGGAGCTTCGGCTTCGCGGTGCGCGAGGTGGACGGGCACGACGTGCCGACGCTGCGCGAGACGTTGCTGGCGACGCCGTTCGATGCGGCCAAGCCGAGCGTGCTGATCTGCCACACGGTGAAGGGCAAGGGCTTCAAGACCACCGAGCACAACGCGGACTGGCATCACAAGGCGAAGGTGAAGCCGGAGGAGTTGCAGGCGCTCTTGCAGGAGCTGGAGGTGGCGCTGTGAGAAAGGCCGCCCTCCTAGCCGTCCACGAGCTGGCCAAGCGCGACCCGCGCGTGGTCTTCGTCGGCTCGGACATCACGAAGCAGAACTTGGAGAAGTTCGCGGCGGAGTTCCCCGACCGTTACTTCATGGAGGGCATTTACGAGCAGCACATTATCGGGATGTGCGCGGGCCTCGCGATGTCCGGCAAGATTCCCTACCTCAACACCATCGCGACCTGCCTCACGCGCCGGTGCTACGAGCAGGTGCTGATTGACTTGTGCCTGCACGAGCTGCCGGTGCGCCTGCTCGGCAGCGGCGGCGGGACGGTCTATGCGCCGCTCGGCCCGACGCATCTCGCGAACGAGGACATCGCCATCATGCGGGCGATTCCCAACATGACCGTCGTCGCGCCGTGCGACGCGGACGAGATGAAGCGCGTGATGATGCAGTCGCTCGACTGGCACGGGCCGCTCTACATCCGCATCGCGAAGGGCGGCGACAAGGTAGTGTCGTCGGACGTGCGCGGGTTCAAGATCGGCGAGGCCATCCCGATGCGCGAGGGTAAGGATGTCCTGCTCGTCAGCACGGGCATCACGACGCAAGTCGCGCTCGACGCAGCGGACTTGCTGTCGAAGGACGGGCTCACCGCGACGGTCTTGCACGTCCACACGCTCAAGCCATTCGACACCGCGCGGGTGCTGCGCTACGCCGCTCAGGCGCGGGCGGTGCTAACCATCGAGGAGCACACGCTCGTCGGCGGACTCGGCAGCGCGGTGGCGGAGACGTTGATGGACGCGGGCAAGGGCGGCGTGCCCTTCGTGCGGCTGGGCTTCCCGGATGTCTTCACCGAGGAGCTTGGCTCGCAGGCGGAGATCATGGGCAAGTATGGTTTGACCAGCGCGAATCTGGCGGCGAAGGCGAAGCAACTCCTCTCGAAATAAATTATGGGCCAACTCAGAAACTTCTTCACCCCGCTGCACAAGCGGACGGCGCGCAAATACATTGACCGCATGGTGGACGACAAGGTCACTTGTATGCTCAAGGCCAAGGAATACGAGTTCGACTACTGGGACGGCGACCGCCGTTTCGGATACGGCGGCTACAAATACGACGGCCGCTGGAAGCCCGTCGCCGAGCAGATCATCGCCACCTACGGACTCAAGGCGGACGCGAAGATTTTGGATGTCGGCTGCGGCAAGGCGTATCTGCTCTACGAGTTGCAGCAGTTGCTGCCGAACGCCGAGATTGTCGGCTTCGACATCTCCAAGCACGGCTTCGCCACCGCGCCGGAGGCGG
Source organism: Verrucomicrobiales bacterium (assembly GCA_005791875.1). Lineage (GTDB taxonomy): Bacteria > Verrucomicrobiota > Verrucomicrobiia > Limisphaerales > SXTU01 > SXTU01. Next base: position 18,754 of record SXTU01000125.1, on the reverse strand, counting down.
TGCGGCCGAAGCTCATGATCCACCGCGCGCAGGACAAGTATCCGTGGGCTGACAAGCACTTCGACCTCGTGCTCTCCCTCGGCTGCCTCCACAACCTTCGGATCCCCGACCTCCAGTCTGCGCTCGGCGAGATCCAGCGCGTGGGCAAGCACGGCTACGTGATGCTGGAGAGCTACCGCAACGAGCAGGAGCTGTTCAATCTCCAGTGCTGGGCGCTCACGGCCGAGGCGTTCTTCGATTCCGAGGCCTGGGTCTGGCTCTACCAGCACTTCGGCTTCACCGGCGACTACGAGTTCATTTACTTCGAGTAGGTCAAAGACTTTTTCCATCGCATGAAATTCCGCGCCGCCATCCTCACCGAGCTGAAGCAACCTCTCGTCATCGAAGAAATCGAGTCCGGCCCGCTGCGCTTCGGGCAGGTGCTCGTCAAGATTCATTGCAGCGGCATCTGCGGCGCGCAGATCAACGAGATCGAGGGCGCGAAGGGGCCGGACAAGTTCCTCCCGCACCTGCTCGGCCACGAGGCCACCGCCACCGTGCAGGAAGTCGGCGAGGGAGTGACCAGCGTGAAGCCCGGCGACCGCGTCGTCTGCCACTGGCGCAAGGGCGCCGGTCTCCAAGGACCGGGCGCGGCCTACACCTCGAAGCGTTTTCCGCACATCAACTCCGGCTGGGTCACGACCTTCAGCGAGTATTCCGTCATCTCCGAGAACCGCTGCACGCGCATCCCGCCGGACTTCGATGCCGAGGCCGGCGCGCTCTTCGGCTGCGCGGTCACGACCGCGATGGGCGTGCTGAACAACAACGCCAAACTCGGCATCGGCGAGAGCATCGTCATCCTCGGCACCGGCGGCGTGGGGCTGAACCTCGTGCAGTTCGCCGCGATGGTTGGTGCATATCCCATCATCGGCGTGGACTTGCACGACCAAAAACTCGAGCTGGCCCGCAAGCTGGGCGCGACGCACACGATCAATTCCCGAGGGGCGAACCTCGTCGAGGAAGTCCGCAAGATCGTCGGCGCAGCGGGCGCGGACGTGGCGATCGAGAACACCGGCCTCGCCGACCTCATCGAGCAAGCCTACGAGATGACGGCGTCGCAGGGCCGGGTGATTCTCGTCGGCGTGCCGACCAAGAGCGCGCGGCATCCGAGCTTCTACACGCTGCCGCTGCACTTCAAAAAGCTGCTCACCGGCTCCGAAGGCGGCGACTGCCGGCCCGACGTAGACATCCCAAAGCTCGTGCGCCTATGCCAGGCCGGGAAGCTCAAGTTCGACGGCCTCGTGAGCAAGCGCTACCGGCTCGACGACATCAACGAAGCCATCGCCGACCTGAAGCAGGGCCGCGCCGCCGGCCGCTGTGTCGTGTGGATGGAGGAGCCGCCGCGATGAAGCCCCGCTGCGACTTGTGTGCGGATTCGCGCGTCACGCCGCTGATTGAGTTCGGCGCGCATCCCATCGCGCACCACTTCCTGACAGACCCGGCGCAGGCGGAATACACGCACCCGGTCACGCTCGGATTCTGCGAAGCCTGCGGGCTGACGCAGTTGATGGACCCGATTCCGCCGGAGAAGTTTTACACGGACTACAACTGGCTGAGTTCGTGGAAGTGGAATCCCCATGTCCCACGGCTCGTGGAAGCCATCGAGCAGATGCCGGGGCTGATGAAGCCCTCGCCCGTGTTCGAGGCGGGGAGCAACGATGGCACTTTCCTCGCCGCGCTGCGCGAGCGCGGTTTCACGAAGCTGCTGGGCTTGGAGCCGGCGCAAGACGCCGTCACCGCCGCCCGCAAGCTGGGCGTCGAGACGGTGCGCGCCTACTTCACGCCTGCCGTGGCGCGCGAGTTGGCCGCGTCGTTCGGCCAGTGCGACTTGTTCATCACGAGGCAGGTGCTTGAGCACGTCACGAATCTCCCGGAGTTCGCCGAGGCGATGCGCGTGATGCTTCGGCCCGGCGCGCGCGTGCTGGCGGAGGTGCCGGACTTCGGGTTCAACCAGACCGCTCCCGACTACAGCGCGATCTGGGAGGAGCATGTGAACCATTTCACGGCGGAGACGCTGACGCGCTTCCTCAACGACGTGGGCGTGGAGGTGACCCACGTCGAGACGGCGATGTTTAGCGGGCAGATCCTCATCGCATTCGGAACCTACACCGGCAACCGCATCGCGCCGAAGGCGGCGGCGGTGGCGGAGTCACGGGCGAAGGCCTTGGCGTATCGAGACCGCTGGCCGAAGTTTCGCGCGGCCTTGCACTCGTATTTGGACTCTGAGGCGAAGGGTGGGCGAAAGATCGCGCTCTACGGCGCGGGCTGCCGTTCGTCCTGCCTGATCAACTACACCGGCCTGAGCTCGCGGCTCGCGTTCGCCGTGGACGACCAGCCGGAGAAGCAGGGGAGGTTCATGCCCGGTTCGCGGCTCGCGGTGCGCCCGTCCGAGGCGTTGGTGCTGGAAAATGTCGGCCTGTGCCTGCTCGCGGTGAACGCGGAGAACGAGGAGAAAGTCATCGCACGGCACGCGGAGTTTCTGCGGCGTGGCGGGCGGTTCGCTTCGATCCACCCGCCCAGCCCGCGCTTGCCAGCGTTTTGGAAAACCGTTTGATTCCCAGCCCATGCGCCTGCGCAAACTCAACAATGAAGTGCTCGTGGCGGAAGAGCCGATCGTCCGCGTGTCCGGCGCGGACATCGCGTCGTTGAAGCAGCGGGCGCTGGCCAATCCCCGCCAACGCATCCGCATCTGCACGCATCCCGAGACGAGCGATCGGCTGCATGAGATGCTGATTGTCCACACGCGCGGGACCTACGTGCGGCCGCACAAGCATCTGAACAAGAGCGAGGCGGTCCACATCATCGAGGGTGAGGTGGACGTGGTGTTTTTGGACGAGGCGGGCGCGGTGAGCGATGTGGTGCGGATGGGCGATTACCGGTCCGGACGGGAGTTCTACTACCGCGTGGGCAGCCCGCTCTACCACACGCTGCTAATCTCGTCCGAGTTCCTCGTCTTCCACGAAATCACCAACGGGCCCTTCCGGCGCGAGGAAACCATCTTCGCGCCTTGGGCACCGGAAGAAAGCGACCCCGTGGCGTGCAGTGAATTTCAGGCGCGCGTGGCGCGCGAGGTGGCGGCCCGCACATGAGCACGAACCCGCATACACTTGTTGTCGGCGGCACGCGCGGTATCGGTCGCGCCGTGGTGCGGCGCTTCTGCGAGTTGGGGCACTCGGTCTCCGTGCTGGGTCGGCGCGACGTGGCGGAGGCGAAGCTCGCGGGCGTCCATGCGTTCAAGGTGGACCTGACCAATGCACGTAGTTTGAGGGCGGTGCTGGCGCGTGCGCTCAAGGCTCACGGCCCGGTGGCGAACGTGATTTTCCTCCAGCGCTTTCGGGGTGAAGGCGACGCGTGGCAAGGCGAGCTGGATGTCTCGATCACGGTGACACGAAACATTCTCGAACAGGTGCGCGACCACTTCGCCAAGCCCGGCGCGGTGGTGATGGTCGCTTCGCACGCCAGCCATCTCGTGGCAGTGGAGCAACCGGCGAGTTATCACGTCGGCAAGGCCGGACTGGTGCAGCTCGCGCGCTGTTACGCGGTCGCGCTCGGCCCCGAGGGCGTGCGCGTCAACTGCGTGACTCCGGGCACAGTGCTCAAGGAGGAGTCGCGCGACTTCTTCCTGAAGGACGAGGCGCTTCAGGCGCTCTACCGTCGCATCACACCACTGGGTCGCATGGGCCGCGCGGAGGAAGTCGCGGACGTCATCGCCTTTCTGTGCAGCGCACAGGCGTCCTTTGTCACCGGCCAGAATCTCGCGGTGGATGGCGGGCTTTCGCTGCACTGGCAGGAAAGCCTTGCCCGCCTCGTCGCCGAAACCAAACCCAACACTCGTCCGCGTTCCGCCCCCCGTTCATGAGCGTCCAAGCCACCCGCCGTAACGACTGCCGCCTCTGCCACAGCCGCAACTTGGAGCTTGTGCTCAAGCTGACGCCTACGCCGTTGGCCGACTCCTATCTGCGCGTGAAGGAAGTCCAGCCGGTCTTCCCGCTCGACCTGTATCTGTGCCGCGACTGCGGCTTCGCGCAACTGCTCGACGTGGTGCAGCCGCAGCACATCTACCTCGACTACATCTACGAGACGGTCAGCTCACTCGGCCTCGTCGAGCACTTCGCCAACTACGCGGCTGAAGTCCTTGGCCGGATCAAGCCCCCGCCCGGCGCGCTGGTGATTGATGTCGGCAGCAACGACGGCACTTTGCTCAAGAGCTACCAGAAACGGGGGATGAAGGTGCTCGGCGTGGATCCGGCGCGGGAGATCGCGGCGCGGGCGACCGCTGCTGGAGTCGAGACGCTGGCGGAATTCCTCACCGTGCCTGTCGCCCGCCGCATCCGGCAGGAGCGCGGCCCGGCGGCCATCGTGAGCGCGAACAACGTCATCGCGAACATTGACGACCTCGACGAAATCGCCGCCGCGATCCGTGAGCTGCTTGCGCCGGACGGCGTGTTCGTCTTCGAGAGTTACTACCTCGGCGACCTCGTGCAGAACATGGTCTTCGACTTCATTTACCACGAGCACATCTCGTCGTTTGCGGTGAAGCCGGTCGCGCTGTTCTTCCAGCGGCACGGCCTTGAGCTTGTGGACGTGCTGCGCGTGCCGACCAAGGGCGGCTCGCTGCGTTATACCATCCAGCTCGCGGGCGGGCCGCGAAAGACCGCGCCCATCATCGGCGAGCTGCTGGCCTTGGAGGCGCAACAGGGCCTTGACCAGCCGGAGATGTTCCGCGCGTTCAACGCCCGCATCGAACGCGCGAAAGCAGACACGCTCGCCGTCCTTCAGCAGCTCAAGGCCGAGGGAAAGTCCGTGGCGGGCTATGGTGCGTCGGCGACGACCACGACGCTCGTATATCACTTCGGCATGGGCGGGCTGATTGACTATCTCGTGGACGACTATCCGGCGAAGCAGGGGACGTTCAGCCCCGGTCTGCACTTGCCGGTGCTGCCTTCCGAGGCGCTTTACGAGCGTCGCCCCGACGCGGTGGTGGTGATGGCGTGGCGTTACTACGAGCCGATCATGCGGCGGCACCAGAAGTATTCGGCGCAAGGCGGCAAGTTCATCGTGCCGATGCCGGAGCTGATAATCCTCTGACGCCGTGCGATGAGCGAAACCCTCTACGGCTACTACCAGCAGCAGGAAATCCTGCCCACGCACGGCGCGTTCAAATCGACGGCGGATCTAGCCCCGCACGAACGACACCGGCGGCGGCTTTTCACGGACAAGCTCAAGCTCCCGCCCGCGCTCTTTCGCGGCGCGCGCCTGCTGGAGTTCGGGCCGGACGCGGGGGAGAACTCGCTCGTGTTCGCGCAATGGGGCGCGGACTGCACGCTGGCCGAGCCCAACCCGAAGGCGCATCCGGTCATCCGCGAATACTTCCAGCGCTTCGGACTCGGCGCGCGGTTGAGCGCGTTGGAAGCGTGGGACGTGAAGAACTTTCCCGAGCCGACGACGGACGCGGAGCGCTTCGACCTCGTGGATGCCGAGGGGTTCATCTACACGATTCAGCCGACGGACCTCTGGGTGCAGAAGTGCGCCCGGCTTACTCGCCCCCGCGGGATGGTCGTGCTGTTTTATTACGAGCTGTGCGGTGGGTTTCTGGAGTTGATGCTCCGCGTGGTGCATGCGCGCCATCGCGCGCTCACCGGGCTGGACGCGGTGGCCTCGGCCCGCGCGCTCTTCCAGACCAAGTGGGATTCCATTCCGCACAAGCGGCGGCTGGAGTCGTGGACGATGGACGTGCTGGAGAATCCCTTCGTGCGGCTCAAGTATTTCCTCGATCCCGGCGCGCTTTGCGAGCAGATGGCTGCGGCGGGCCTGTGGTATTATTCCTCGTGGCCCAGCTACGATGGGGGGCTGGATGTCCATTGGTTCAAGCGCGAGCTGCCCGGTGCGGAGCGGCTCCGTCAGCAGAAAGACTTCATCCGCCGCAGCCGCCTGAGCCATCTGTTCGGCCGCAAACATTTCCTTGCGCAAGTGGAGGACGATTTCGAGCCGCGCCTGCTCGCGCTCCTGGCGGGCGTGGACGGGTTGATTGACCAGTTCAGTCCCGAACGCGCCGAACGTCTGGCAACGGAGATGACCGTGCTGGAAGCGGGATTGCGCGCTGCTGCGCCGCTGGCCGCGCCCGCCGACACGGAATGGTCGCTGCAAACCGTCGCGAGCCTGCGGCAGTTGTTGCGCGTGCTAGCTGCTGGCGAGGCCGCCGCCATTGCACGCTTTTGCAACGAGGACCGGGCCTTCATCGAGACGTGGGGGATGCCGTCGCACTTCGCGGTCTTCCGCCGCGCTGAGGCGGGCGAAGGCTAGCCGTTGCCGCCCATGGAGACGCCTTCGCTCTCGGTCATCGTGCCGAACTACAACCACGCCGCGCTCCTGCCGCGCTGCTTGGACGCGGTGCTGGCGCAGACGCTCCAACCGCTGGAGATCATCGTCATTGATGACTGCTCCACCGACGCGAGCTGGACGCTCATTCAGGACTACGCGCGCCGGCATCCGGTCATCCAGGCGCATCGCAACGAGCAGAACCGGGGCGTGATCTACGGCGTGAACCGCGGCATCGAGCTGGCGCGCGGCGAACACCTTTACTTCGCGCCGGCGGACGACGAGACGAAGCCGACGTTGTTCGAGAAGTCCTTCGCCATCCTGCGCCAGCATCCCGAGGCCGCGCTGTGCTGCACGGTGAGCGACTTCCGCGAAGTTCCCTCGGGCATGAACTGGCACGTGGGCGTGGGGATGGCTGACCGGCCTTGCTACCTCGCCCCCGAGCGCCTCGTGGAGCTGGAACGGCAGGGGAAGCTTCACATCGCGCCCAACACTTCGGTCATCCGCCGCGAGGCGTTGATCCGCGCCGGGCAGTTCGTGCCGGAGCTGAAGTGGCACTCGGACTGGTTCGGCTTTTACGTGGCCGCCTTTCGGGGTGGCGCGTGCTTTGTGGCCGAGCCGCTGGCGATTTTCTACGTGCACCCGACTTCCTACTTCAAGGCCGGCAGCCAGCAGGCGCTCGTGCATCAGGAGGTGTTGCGGAACTTGATGGAGCGGCTCACCGCTCCGGCGTGCGCGGACGTGATCGAGCTGATCCGGCGCAGCGGCGCACTCTACATCTTTGGCTGGCCGCTCTTCAAAATCCTCCGGGCCACGCCTGCTTGGCGGCGCTTTCTCACGCCGAACTTTCTCCGCAAGAATCTCTGGCACGCCTGCAAGCTGGCGGTAAAGCGCTGGCTCCCTGTCTGGTTGGCGAACATCTACTTCCGCCTGGCCGGCTACCGCAGCTAGCGGGTGCATCTCGCCGAGCGCCAGCGCGAGATCACCACGCACCCGGCTCCTTTTGGCTCGCCAAGGGGACAAAATCCGGTGAAGTAACTCCTCGTGAACGCGCGCCAAACATCCCGAAACTGGAGCAGCCTGAGCGTTGCTTTGGCGGCGGCGATGTTGCTCGCGCCCGGAGCGTTCGCGCAGGGGAAGTTCGCCGCCACAAAGGAGAAGCCTTACGCCAACAGCCTGGCGATGAAGTTCGTTCCCGTGCCGGGCACGCGCATCCTGATGAGCGTCTATGAGACGCGCGTGGCGGATTACATGCCGTTCGCGGATTCCATCACGAAGAACGACTGGGCCGGGTTGGGCTACACGGGCAAGCAGAACCATCCCATCAGCAACGTGACGTGGGAGGAGGCGGCAGCGTATTGTCGCTGGCTTACCGAGAAGGAGCGCAAGGCGGGCGCGCTCGGCGCGAAGGACCGTTACCGCCTGCCCACGGACGCCGAGTGGAGCGCCGCGATGGGCAAGGGCAAATTCCCTTGGGGCGAGAACTGGCCGAAGATGTCCGACTGGCCGAAGTTGCCCGGCTACAAGCCCGCCGACGGCGACAACACCGCTCCTGTGGGGAGCCATGCGGCGAATCCGCTTGGAATTTTCGACCTGGGCGGCAACGCCTTCGAGTGGGTGAACGACTGGTATGTGAAGACGATGAACGATCCGAAGATTCATCAGGAGGACAAGAAGCTGAAGGAGGACGGTGGTGGCCGGAAGTTCAAGGTCCTGCGCGGCGCGTCGTGGGTCTTCTGGGACCCGGTGAGCGTGCAGAACGCCTGCCGGCACATCGCGCTGCCGAGCGGTCGCGGCGGGTTGTATGGCTTTCGCTGCGTGCTCGAACCAGACGGTGAGAAGTAAACACTCAGACCTGACCTAAAGATGCCCGGCTTCCTCAAATGCACCTGTGAACACTGCGGTGGACGCATCGAGTATCCCGCCGAGGCCGTCGGCGCAAACGTGGCTTGTCCGCATTGCCAGCGGGAGACGCCGCTCAAGCTCGACAGCGACGACGGCGCGGATGTCGTCGTGGTCGGTGGCGGCAAGGCGAAGGTGGTCGTCGGCACGGTCATCGCGAGTGTCGTGGCGGTGGCGGTGCTTGCCGGGGCGCTGGTCTGGGCGAAACGGAAGACGGCGCAGCACGATGCCCTCGCACCCACACCCGCGAGCCAGAAGTCGGCCAAGGCAGACAAGTCCGTCGCCGCGCCGCCCGCGAATCCCTCCGCGCGCGTCGAGCTTGACCCGCCCAAGGCCGTCGTCCCGGTCGTGGCCAAGTTCCAGAACGGCCTGACCGGTCCGCAGATCAAGAACGGGCGCACCCTCTTCGGCGGAGCCTGCACGGAATGCCATCGGCAATACGACCCGGCCACTTACGGGGCCACCGAGTGGGAACGCACCATCGGATCCATGCGTGGCAAGGCGAAGCTGCGCGGGCGCGAGAGCGAGGACCTGGACACCTTCGTCCGCGCGGTGCGGAACTGAGGCGGAAGACTCTGGTTGCAACGGCATCGTTGCGCATGGAGCCGAATCAGGGTGGTCTCAACTTGTGAGACCAGCCGCAGAGTGGCAGCCTCCGCCCCGTGTCCGTCGTCGTCCCCAATGAACTCGCGCGCCTCCTTGCGGAGGTGCCCGAACTGTCGCGCGCGTTTCTCGTCGGCGGCTGCGTGCGCGATGCGCTACTGGGCCTCGCGGTGAAGGATTTCGATCTCGAGGTCTTCGGCGTGAGTTATGAGCGGCTGGCCAAGGCGCTCCGGCGGTGGGGCAGGGTGGACTACGTGGGCCAATCCTTCGGCGTGGTGAAGCTCACGACGGGCAGCGGGCTGGCCTATGACTTTTCCATCCCGCGCCGCGACCGCAAAGTGTCACAGGGACACAAGGGCTTCGAGGTGGAGTTCGACGCGAGCATCACGCCGCAGGAGGCCGCCAGCCGCCGGGACTTCACCCTCAACGCGCTCATGTTCGACCCGCGCTGCGGCGAGGTGCTGGACTTCTTCGGCGGGCAGGCGGACTTGCGCGACCGCGTGCTGCGGCACACGAGCGACGCGTTCGCGGAAGATCCGCTGCGCGTGTTGCGCGGGATGCAGTTCGCGTCGCGTTTCAACCTCCGCGCCGCGCCCGAGACGGTCGCGCTGTGCCGCAGCATCAAGGCGAGCTTCGGCGAACTCGCGGTGGAGCGCGTGGGCGAGGAGTGGTTCAAGTGGGCGGCCAAGAGCGCGGTGCCGTCGGTGGGGCTGTGCTTCCTCGCGGACACGGAATGGATCGAGCACTTTCCCGAGCTGGCCGCGCTGCGCGGCACGCCGCAGGAGCCGGAGTGGCATCCCGAGGGCGATGTCTTCACGCACACGGGGCATTGCTGCGACGCGCTCGTGAAGCTGCCGCAGTGGCAGGCGGCGGACGAGGCGTCGCGCATCGCATGGATGCTCGCAGTGCTGGCGCATGACTTCGGCAAGCCGGCGGTGACGCACGAGGCGTTGCGCGACGGGCGGATGAGAATTGTGTCGCCCGGCCACGAGCAGGGCGGCGTGGAGCCGGCGCTGAAATTCCTCGAACGCATCCACGCGCCGCACGCCATCCGCGACCGCGTGCCGCCGCTGGTGGCAAATCACCTCGCGCACATGCAGCCGGTGACGGACCGCGGCGTGCGCCGGCTGGCGAAGCGCCTTGAACCCGAAACCATCAGCGGCCTCTGTGTCATCGTGACAGCAGACCACAACGGTCGTCCGCCCAAGCCGTCGTGCGTGCCGGAGGGCGTGAAGGCGCTGCTGGCGAAGGCGGAGGAGCTTCGTGTTCAGGACAGCGCGCCAAAGCCGATTCTACTGGGCCGGCATTTGATTGCGGCGGGGATGAACCCGGGCAAGGAGTTCAAAGCCATCCTGCACGAGGCGTTTGAGGCGCAGTTGGAAGGCCAGTTCGGCGACCTTGAAGGTGCGGAAGCTTGGTTGCGCAGCCGAACAGCTTAGGCAAACAACTCGTCCACCGGCGTGCCGCTGGGGAGGATGGGATGCGGGCGACCTTGGAGGTCGTCGTAGCTCTTTGTCACGTCGATGCCGAGGTGGCGATACATCGTGGCGAGCACGTCTTGCGCAGTCTTGGGATTCTCCGCGGGGAAGGCACCCTGCTTGTCCGATGCGCCGACCACGCGTCCGCCCTGAATGCCGCCACCGGCGACGGCGGCGCTGAAGACGTTCGGGTAGTGGTCGCGGCCGCCCGTGGCGTTGAGGCGCGGCGTGCGGCCGAACTCGCCCCAGGCGATGACCATCGTGTTGTCGAGCATCCCGCGTTGGTCGAGGTCTTCGATGAGCGCGGTATAGGCGCGGTCCCAGCGCGGGAGGAAGCCGTCGCGCATGGTCTCGTAGCCCTTCACATGCGTGTCCCACCAGCGGAGGTCCACGGTCACGAGGCGCACGCCAGCCTCGACGAGGCGGCGGGCGAGCAACATGCGCTGGCTCCACGCGGGCACGCCGCAGCGGTCGGGCGTGGGCGCGACGTATTCGGGCATGAAGCCGTAGCGCTCGCGAATTTTCAGCGGCTCGGCGTCTAGGTCGAAGGCTTTGCGCGCATCGGGGCCACCGACGATGTCCCACGCCTTTTGCTGGAAGCTGTCCATCGCGCTCATCGTGCCGGAGGCGTCCACGTCGCGGCGGATTTGGTCGAAGCTGCCGAGGAGCTTGCGGCGCTCGTCGAGGCGGTCGAAGGAGAGGCCGTCCACGGGGGAGAAGTTCGGCAGGGAGAACGGGCCGTCCTTCGCGGGGTCGGCCTGCGTCTCGAAGGCGCCGTAGCGGGAGCCGAGGTAGGCGGGGCCGCTGCCGGGGAGGTTGCGCGGGATGATGACGTAGGGCGGGAGCTTGGGGTTCAGGTGGCCGAGTTCCTTCGCGACGATGGAGCCGCAGCTCGGGTAGGCGTTCTGCTCGACGTTCTGTCCGGGAGGATGGCCGGTGAACATGATTTGGTCGCCGGCGGAATGGCCCGCGTCCGTGTGGTGCAGGCTGCGGATGACGGAATACTTGTGCTGGATTTTCGCCGACATCGGCAGGAGGTCGCAAATCTGCACGCCGGGCACGCTGGTGCGCATCGCGCCGAAGGCGCCGCGATAATCCTGCGGCGCATCGGGCTTCGGATCCCACGTCTCGTGCTGGCTGGGGCCGCCGCGCATCCAGAGGATGATGACGGATTTGTCGCGCGAAGGGCTGCCGCCTGCGGGTTTGGCCTGCGCCTCCATGCGGAGGAGATTCGAGAGAGAAAGTCCCGCGAAGCCGAGGAAGCCGGAGCGCAGGAAGCCGCGCCGGTCAGCGCGCAGCAGGCGGCGGAACTCGGGGCAGCCGATGTGTTCAGGGCGGATGTTCATGCGGCGAATTGTGTATTTGATAGATGGCCTCAGTTGGAGGTGAATTCAAGTAATTTTTCCTGCGGACAACTTTCGTAGGCGAGCCGGCGGGCTTTGGGATTGAGGCCGGTTTCGCAATGCCCTAGGCTTCCCGCCCATGAACGTCTTTGTCACGGGTGGCGCGGGCTACATCGGCTCGGTCTGCGTGGAGGAACTGCTCAACGCCGGGCACGTGGTGACGGTCTTCGACAACCTCACCGAAGGGCATCGTTCCGCAGTGGACCCTCGCGCGAAGTTCGTGCTCGGCGACCTCGCGGATCGCGAGTTGGTCGCGCGGGCGCTGACGGATGCACGGGCGGAGGCGGTCATCCACTTCGCGGCGCACGCGCTCGTCGGCGAGTCCATGCAGAACCCGGGGAAGTATTTCCGCAACAACGTGGCCAATGGGCTGAACCTGCTGGACGCCGCCGTCGCCGCGCGCGTGCGCAAGTTCGTCTTCAGCTCGACGTGTGCGACCTACGGCGTGCCGGAGAAGATGCCGATGGACGAATCGCTGCCGCAGTTGCCGGTGAATCCCTACGGCGAGTCGAAGCTGATGTTCGAGAAGATGCTGCTCTGGTATCGGCAGCTCCACGGGTTGGAGTTCGTGGCGTTCCGCTACTTCAACGCGGCGGGCGCGAGCAAAAAGTTCGGCGAGCACCACCGCATCGAGACGCACTTGATTCCCAACGTGCTGAAGGTCGCGCTCGGCCAGAAGGAGCAGTGCGAAATCTTCGGCACGAATTACCCGACGCCCGACGGCACGTGCATCCGTGACTACATCCACATCGTGGACTTGGCGCAGGCGCACATCCTCGCGCTCGCGCCGGGCCGCGCGGGGTTCTTCAACCTCGGCAATGGCTCGGGCTACTCGGTGCGCGAAGTCATTCATGCTTGCGAACGGATTTCCGGGCAGCCGATCAAGTCGATCGAGCAACCGCGCCGTGCTGGCGATCCGCCGCGCCTTGTGGCCGCAGCGGACAAGGCGTTCAAGGAGCTGGACTGGCAGCCGAAGTTTCCGAAGCTGGAGGCCATTGTGGCGACGGCGTGGGACTGGCACAAACGGCACCCGCAGGGCTATCGCGACTGAATGCCTCGGAGGTCAGCGCACTTCGAGCCAACTCTGCGGCTACGGGATACACCCGAAGCGCTTTGTTCGCACAAATCCCCAACGGCACTGTCAATGTTCTCCCAGTGACCACTGACGCGCCATTTTCAGGCTGGGAATTGCTCCACGCAGCAGCGATGCAACCCGCTGTCCCCAGCGTCCGTTGCGCCCGCTTTTGGAATGGACAAACACTAGTCGTTCGCTTTCAAGTATGGGCTCTTTTTCGCCCCGCAGAGCGAACTGAACACCCCAAGCATGAGCCAGGACAAAGCGAAGCCGAACGGCGGCAAGAAATCTGACGCGAAGGCCAGACCGACGTCAGTCCCCGCAGCGAAAGCTGCCGCCGTCGCGCCCGAGCCGACCCCCGGCCCCGTGGCTCCGCTGTTCAACCGCGTGGACTGGCTCACGTTCGCCATCACGTCGCTGCTGGTGTTCCTCGGCTACTACTGGACGCTGGCCCCGGACCTCACACTGGAGGACTCGGGCGAACTCGCGGTCGGCTCGTTCTACGCGGGCGTGCCGCATCCGCCGGGCTATCCGGTCTGGACGATCTTCACCTGGCTGGTGTGCGAGCTGGTGCCGGTGTCGAACATCGCTTGGCGCGTGGCACTGGCCTCGGCCATCCAAGGCGCGCTCGCGTGCGGCTTCATCGGAATGATGGTGTCACGGGGCAGCTCGATGATCATCGAGGGCTTCGAGAGCCTGCGGGGCATCGAGCCGAAAGTGGAGAAAGCCATCTGCGTCGTGTGCGGCTACGTGGCCGGGATGCTGATGGGCTTCAACGGCTACCTCTGGAGCCAGTCGGTCATCGTCGAGGTCTATGCGATCAGCGTGCTCTCGCTCACGGGCTGCCTGATCTTTCTCATGCGCTGGATGCACGCGCCGCACCAGCGGAAATATCTTTACTGGTCCATCTTCTGGCTGGGCATCTGTTTCACGAACCACCAGACGCTGCTCGTCGCGGCCATCGGCATCGAGGTGGCCGTGCTGGCGCGCGACGTGAAGCTGGGTCGCGACGTGTTCTTCGGCAACTGCGTGCTGTTCCTGCTCGCCGGCTTGCTGCTGCTGATCCGCTACGGCGGCGCGGCGGGCATCGCAAACTCCGGGCTGAACCTCGCCTACATCAAGGCCTTCGTCGTCATCGGCCTGGCCTCGATGGTCGTGACCGCGTGGCTGTTCATCCAGACGGGTGCCAGACTCGGGACGGAGTGGAAGGCCGCCGTGATGATGTTGCTCATGTGGGTCCTCGGCGCATCGTTCTACTTCTACATGCCGCTGGCAGGCATGAGCAATCCGCCGATGCAATGGGGCTACCCGCGCACGGTCGAGGGCTTCATGCACGCGCTGACGCGCGGCCAGTATGAAAAGGGCAACCCGACCTCTGGCTTGGACCGATTCTTTGGCCAGCTCCAGACCTACGTGGAAGGCTCGATCGAGGAGATGAACATCGTCTATCTCTTCATCGCGCTCATCCCGCTCGCGATCATCTTCTACCGGCGCATCGAGCAGGAGGAGAAAGTTTGGCTGGGCGCAGCCTCCGGCCTCTATGCCTTCTTCTGCCTGTTCAAGCTGGCCACGCACTTCGCGGAATACCGGCCGGTCATGCTGGGCATGATCTATGGCTACCTGTTCCTGCTGATCGGCATCATCCCGTTTCTGTTCCTGCGGCACGCCGGCGGCCGGCCCGAACGCTCTTGGCTGGCGGGCCTGACCACGGTCTTTCTCTTTCTCTCGCTGATGCTGATCTACCTGCTGAACCCGCCGCCGGACCGGCAGAGCCAGCAGTTGAACCGCGTCTTCTTCACCGCGTCCTACGTGCCGGTCGCGATGTGCGTGGGCTACGGCCTGGCGATGATCGCAGCGGCGGTCGTCACGCAATACGCCCGCTTCCGCCGACCGCTCCTGGCCGGTTGCGCAGTCGCAGCTGCGGTGGCGTGGGTCGCGCTGGACGATCTGCGCGTCGAATACCCGCTGGCCATCCTCACCGCGCAGTTCGCGCTGGGGCTTGCGGTCGCTGGCATTCTTCTCTTCTCCATCTGCCGCATGCGCGTGCCTGTGGCGCTGCTGCTGGCGATCTTCGTGGCGATGCCCGGCCACACGATCCTTTCCCACTGGTCGGAGAACGAGCAGCGCGGGCACCTCTTCGGCTACTGGTTCGGGCACGACATGTTCACGCCGCCCTTCGAGGACAGCAAAGGCAACCTGAGCTACGACCGGAAGGAGCGCGAAGCCGCCTTGAAGGATCCCGCGCGCGCGAAGTTCACCTACCCGGAGATGACGCCGCACACCGTCCTCTACGGTGGCACCGACCCCGGCCGCTTCTGCCCGACCTACATGATCTTCTGCGAGAGCTTCATCAAGCCCGAGCAGCGCCGTAACCCGGACTTCGACCGGCGCGACGTTTACATCATCACCCAGAACGCCCTCGCGGACGCGACTTACCTGATGTATATCCGCTCGCACTACAACCGCAGCACGCAGAAGGACCCTCCCTTCTTCACGGGGCTGGTGGACCATCTTCAGGGACTCGCCCTCAAGAAAACTGAGCGGGATAAACGCTCACGCGGCCAAGCCTACCAGATGGGCGCTCTCTCGCGGATGATCGGCCTCGGCGACATCGCGGCGAAACCCCTCGACTGGCTCTTCGGTGCCAAGATCGGCGCGGCCATCGAGCGCGATCGTCGTGCGGGAACATCCCTCTTCAAGGCCGAGCACTTCACGAACGTCAAGGCCATCGCAGCCAAGCTCCAATCCGGTCCACAGCAGGACGCGCTCTCCAAGTGGCTGCACGAACAGCTCACCGACGACACACGCAAGCAGCTTGCGAGCGGCGACGAGTCCGCTCTGCGCAAGGCGCTCGCCAGCGACTTCAACCGCCTCATCGAGCGCGAGATGCCAGACCGCTGGAAAGTCTTCGACGACCTCCATCGCATCTACCAGGAGCACGACGACGCGGCGCGAAAGGCCCAGGAGCAGGGCAACGACCCGCAGGCCCAGATAGCGATCCAGAACATCAAGCAGGCCCGTGAGAAGGCCATGCAGGCCCGGCGCGACGAGTTCCTCGCCGGCGTCGCGCCCTTCTACAGCAGCAACCGCTTCGCGCACGTGAAGCTCGAGCCGCGACTGCAACGCTTCGCGAGGCAGGACCTCACATGGGCCGCCATCCGCCTCAACCGCCTCCTCCTTGAAGCCGCCTACCCCGACGCCATCGCGAAGAGCGAGGGCGGCGTTTATCCCGACTTGGAAATCCACACGGCCAGTGTCGAGGACTCCTCCAAGGCCTTCACGGAATACGTCGAGGACGCGCGCAAGCGGCTCGAGCACGACATGAAGTTGCCCAACGAGCCGCGCCAGATCCGGCCCGGCGAGGACGTGAAATACGACGAGTCCACCGGTCGCATCCAGGTCAGCGGCCAGGTTGCCGTCATGTCCATCAACGGCCTGCTGACTAAGATCATCTTCGACAAGAACCCCTACCACGACTTCTACGTCGAGGAGAGCTTCCCCTTGGAGTGGATGTATCCGCACCTCACTCCCTCCGGCATCATCATGAAGATCAACCGGCAGCCCTTGCCGGAGATGACTCAGGAAGCCGTGGACCGCGACCACCGTTTCTGGAGCAAGTATTCCGAGCGCCTCATCGGCAACTGGATCACCTACGACACCACCGTCTCCAACATTTGCGAGTTCGCCGAGCAGGTGTATGTCCGCCGCAGCCTCAAGACCGTGAAGGTCGCCGGGAAGGAAGTCTTCCCCGACGCCCGCTTCATCCGCGACGACGACGCGCAGAAGGCCTTCTCCAAGCTCCGCAGCGCCATCGCTGGCGTCTATTTCTGGCGCATCAACGAGGCGGGCCGGCGCGGCAACGAGTGCCGGCAGCGCGGCGACACCATCGGTGAGAAGCGCCACGTCGAAGAGCAGCAGCGCATGATCAAGGAATGCGACTTCGCATTCCGGCAGGCGTTCGCCTTCTGCCCCTTCAGCCCGGAGGCCGTCTTCCGCTACACGAACCTCCTCATCAGCATGAACCGCGTGGCCGACGCCCTCGCCATTGCGCGCACATTCCAGAAGCTCGACCCGAACAACCAGTCCGCCCGTGGACTCATCGAGCAGCTCATGGACATCAGCCAAAAGATGGGCGGGGCTGTGCAGGCGCAAAACCAGATGGCCCAGGCGCAGATGCAAATCGGCCAGCTCGAAGCCAGCTTCCGCGCCAATCCCGCCAACGCGCAGGTCGGCCTGCAACTCGTCGCGGCCTACGCGCAGTTGCGCCAGACCAACGCCGCTGTCGGCACGCTCGACATCCTTGCGCAGACCGGCGGCAACGACCTCATGACACTCGTCCCCCTCGTGCAGGCTTACTCGCAGCTCGGCCAGCCCGCGAAGGGCCAGATGGTCATCAGCCGCCTCCCGCCACTCGCAGACCAGGTCCTCGCCAGTCCGCAGGCCGACACACCGCGCCTTCAGGTCGCGCTTCAGGCCTACCAGATGATCGCTGCGACGCAGCCGACCAACCTTGCGCCCGTGCAGGGCATGGAGAAGACCTTGAACCGCCTCGTGCAGAGCAACCCCACCAGCCCGGAACTCTGGTATGACCTCGGCGCGCTGTTGAGTTACCAGGCGAAGACCAACGCCGCCATCGCCGCTGTCAGCAACGCCGTGCACCACAGCAACGAGCGGCTCAAGAAAACTCCCGGCGAGCGGGACCTGCGTGCCCTCGCCTCCACCGACGGACGATTTAACGCCCTCCGCCCGACCGCCGAGTTCCAGAAGATCGTAGAGAAGAAGTAGGGAGGGGGAAGTGAGAGAGTGTGAGTGTCTGAGGGTAGAAGGCCTCCGCTCTCTCTCACCCTGTCACCCTCACACCTGCCCCAGCAATCGCTCCACCTGCGTCTTCGTCACCTCCGGGCCGCCCTCCGTCCAGATCACGTAGTCCGACTGCGCCATCTTCTTCTCGATGGACCATTGCGCTGCGAGCCGCTGCTGGATTTGCTCCGCCGTCCACCCGCGCGAGGCGAGCCGCTGCTGTTGCGACGCCGCCGAGCAGGCCACGCAGACGACCTTGTCGAAAGACTTCGCCGCGTTTGTCTCGAACAGCAGCGGGATCACCACCACGCCCAGCTTCACGCCCGCCGCGCGCCACTCCTCCACCTGCGCCTGCCACAACGCGCGGATGCGCGGGTGCAGGATCGCCTCCAATTGCTTGCGGGCCATGTCGCTGCCGAAGACCCGACGCGCAAGCTCGTCCCGCCGCAGCGAACCATCCTGCCCGAGCACCGCCGCGCCGAACATCTCCTGGATCGCCGCCAGCGCGGGCTGCCCCGGCTCGACCACCTTGCGCGCCAGCGCGTCCGTGTCCACCACCGGCACGCCGCGCTGCTGGAGCAACTGCGCCACCGTGCTCTTGCCCATGCCGATGCCGCCGGTCAGCCCGTAAACTTTCGTCGGAGTCACGGTTGGAAACTATCGGCACCCCGCGAGATGGGGCGAGCATGAAGTTGCGGTGTTCCATGTGCAGCGGCCCGGCCCCTCCTGCTCGTAATCTTGATCCTGATCCTGCTCCACATCCCCAGCGAGGCGGGAGTCCAGCGGGGCGGAGAGGTTCTGTGAGCTTCCGTGCCGAGGAATCCAAAGCAAAAGGCCGACGGTGAGGCCGGCCCTTGCTCGGGGAATTGTTGGAGACGCAGCCTACTTCATCTGCGAGAGCAGCTCGTCGTTGGTCTTGAACTTCTTCAGGGCGTTCAGGAGCGTGTCCATGGCCTCGACGGGGTTCAGGTCCACCATCATGCGGCGGAGCTTGCGGATGGCGTCGAGGTGCTTCACGGGGAAGAGTTTTTCCTCTTTGCGGGTGCCGGACTTGGGGATGTCAATGGCGGGGTAGAGGCGGCGGTCTGAGAGCTTGCGGTCCAGCACCAGCTCCATGTTGCCGGTGCCCTTGAACT
>SXTU01000124.1 GCA_005791875.1 Verrucomicrobiales bacterium | reverse complement strand
CACGCTCCGGCTCGCTACGCTCACCTCCGCGTGGCTTACCCTGCAGGTGTCTCAACCGAGTGAAACAACGCGCAGCAACAGAGGAAAAAGCAGCTGCTTATCGCCCCCCGATCTTGGTAACATTTTGGAATGAGGCAACGGTGGGGGAAGGGTAATTGTCGTTTTACGCCAGTCCGACGGCGGGGCGGCGATGCGTCAGCGCCATGTCCAGTGCGGCCAGCGGCAGGCTCGTGGCCAGCGTGTCTGCCATGGGTTGTTCATGCGTGGGCTGCCCAGCTCACACACTCACCCGCCGCCTGTCCACCAAATCGGGGCAAGGCCAAAACAGGGAGAATATTTTACAAATGCCGGAAGGAATGTGTAGCTGGGCAAGGCCTTCAAGTTCGCCTCTCTCGTGCTGTGCCATGCTTAGACCCACTGATTTTAGTGGGTTTCCAGCTCAGTGACATGGGCGCGGCTGGGGCGGGCGGGGGGTGGCACACGCCTTGCATAGGGCAGGATGACCGCCCTGACAGGCGGCGATGCTAGGTAGCTAACAAAACCGAACTCCATGAATCAAGATTACACCACGCGCCGTTCCTTTCTCGCCCGCCGTTTGTTGCCCCTCGCGGGGGTGGCGTCGCTGGTGCCGTTTGTGAAGGCTTCCGCCAAATCCGCCCGGCCGGAGTTGCTCACGGACCCCACGAACATGCCGGCCACGCCGTTCCGGTTCACCCCCTTCACGGTGCCGTTGCTCAAGCCGCCCGTCATCCAGCCCACGGCGCTCACGCCGGCGCCCGGCTCGGCGGAGGCGTCCCTGGGCTCGGCGGCGGTGTATCACGGCATCGCGCCGGAGTTCTCCAAGAGCCATCCCGCGCACCGGCCGGATTGGAATGACGCCGCGCTGAAGACCTACAAGGTGGACATCCTGCACACCACCTGCCGCATCCTGCCGAATGTGGAGACGCCGTGCGAGGGCTACAACGCCGTCTGGCCGGGCCCGACCTTCATCTCGAACTTCAACGAGCCGTGCGTGGTGCGCGTGACGAACCACGTGGACACGGAAATGTCCGTGCATCTGCACGGTGGGCACACCCCGGCGCACTCGGATGGGCACCCGAACTTCTACGTCCACCCGACGAAGACGCGGGATTACTATTACCCGAACATCATCCCCCGGGAGCATCCGGGCGGCGCGTTTGACATGAGCGAGGCCCCCTCGACCATGTGGTATCACGACCACGGCAATGACTTCACTGCGATCAACGCGGCCTCGTGCCACGCGGGCTTCCACCTGTTCACGGATGACTTGGAGAAGAAGCTCATCGCGGACAACGTGTTGCCGCCGACGTATGGGGTGACGGATGTGCCGCTGGCCTTCAGCGACCGCCGGCTCAACGCGGATGGCACGCAGTTCTGGGACCCGCTGAACCACGATGGGTATCTGGGCGACCTCATTTGCGTGAATGGTAATGCGTTCCCCGTAATGAAGGTGCAGCGGCGCAAGTATCGCTTCCGCTTCCTAGGCGCCGCACTGGCGCGGGTCTTCCACTTCAAGATGAGCAACAACACGCCGTTCCTGATGATCGGCAATGACTCGTGGCTGCTGCCGCAGGCGGTGGGGGCTACGAGCTTCACGCTCACGCCAGCCAAGCGCGCGGATGTGATCATTGATTTCCGCAACGCGCCCAATGAGGTGTTCCTCCAGAATGCGTTCATCCAGACCAACGGGCGCGGACCGGACAAGATCGACTTGGGCAACGCCAAGCCGGTGATGAAGTTCATCGTGGAAGGCGCGCCCGTGGCCAACGACATCACGGTGAAAGTGGGCACGCGGCTGCGGCCCAACGTGCCGATCCTGGCCAGCGAGATCCAACGGACGCGCACTTTCGTCTTCGAGCGCCGTAATGGCGTCTGGCAGGTGAACAATCAGCTGTGGGACCCCCGCCGCGCCGATGCTCAGCCTCTGCTCAACGGTGCCGAGCGCTGGATCCTGATCAACAAGTCCGGCGGCTGGTGGCACCCCATCCACATTCACCTGGAGGCGCACCAGATCCAGAGCTACAACGGCCGCCGCCCGCCCGCGTTGATCGCCAGCAAGAGCGACACGGCCGTGCTCGAGGGCAACGGCGTGGTGGATTTGTTCATGAAGTTCCGCACCTTCACCGGGCCGATGGTGTTCCACTGCCACAACCTCAACCACGAGGACATGCGCATGATGAAACAGTTCGACCCTCGGCCACCCGGCAGCCCCAGCCCGCTGACGGGCGCGTCCTTTAGCGTGCCGCCCGAGATCTGCGGCATCCCCGCAGAAGAACTGGCTGACCCAAACAACCACCTGTTCCTATGAACCGAGACAGTCTCAGCACCCCCCTGAACCTGCGAAAATTCCTCGGCGGGATGGGGCCGCTCCTGCTCGCCAGCACAGCACAAGCGGGGGAAAACACCGCCCGCCGCTCCGCGCAGGCGGGTTATCCCCGCGCCACTGAGGTGGATCCCTACGTCAAGCACCGGGACAACGGACTCGTCTCTGACCGTTTCCCGGACGCGGTGCTCACCGGGCACGACGGCAAGTCCTACCGGTTCTACAGCGATCTGATCGCCGGGAAGATCGTCTTCATCAACTTTATGTATGCCCGCTGCCGGGGCATCTGCCCCGGCAACACCGAGGCGCTGGCCAAGGTGCATGACGCGCTGGGCCAACGCATGGGCAAGGATGTGTTCATGCTGTCCTTAAGCGTGGACCCGGCGGAAGACACGCCGGAGGACCTGCGCTTCTACATGGAAACCCGCGAGGCGGCCGGCCGCAAAGGCTGGACGTTCGCCGTGGGAACGCCGGCGGACACGGAAGTGATCCGGCGCGTGCTGGGAGCTTATGATTCGGACCCCGTGGCCGACGCGGTGGTGACGAATCACAGCGGGATGGTGACCTTCGGCAATGACCGCAACAACCGGTGGGCCTCGCTGCCTACCAAGAGCAACCTGGGTCAGGTGCTGCACTCTTTCGACAACATCACGCGCACGCCGCGCTCACGGCAGATGTAGCGCCACCGGGCAGCACCCTCCTCCGCTCATGTCGGCCCCACGCACCCGCGCCCTGTGCAATGTCCGGTGGACTTGGTGGCTGCCCCGCTTGGGCTGGCCGGTGGTCGGCGCAGTGGCCATCCTAACCTGGCAACGCGAGGCCCCCCCCGCACTGCCACCCGCGCCCGCCCAACGCGTCCCCGCCCAACCCGGCAGCGGGCATCACCCCGTCCCTGTGGCCGAGGCACATCCTCCGGCCCCCGGTTCCCCCGGCCCGCAGCAACCCACCACGCCCAAGCCGTGGCACTGGAGCGAGCTGGAGAGCTGCGATTACGAAACTTACATCCGTAAACTACGCGCAGCTGGCTGCCCAGAGCAGACCATCGTGGACTTGGTGGTGATGGACGTGGGTCGGATGTATCAGGCCCGGCGCGAACAGCTCGAAGCCGCAGGCGGGGCCGCGCGCAGCGAACCCGATGAGGCGTGGCAGGCACTGGCGAGTGAGCGGGATCAGCTGGTGCGCCACCTGGTGGGCGCGGATTTCAGGGCGGAATTGCAACCGCTGACCGCGGAGTTCAACCCGGGCACGCGCCTGCCCCGGCTGGGCTTCCTACCACTGGCCAAACAGGTGTCCGCCCGCCGGCTGCTGGCCGTGGCGCAGGAGCAGGAAGAACATTTGGTGCAGTCCAGCGGGGGCGTGCTGGAGGAATCCCAAACCGCGGAGCTAAACGCCCTGCGCGAGCGGACCGAACGACAGTTGCAGGCGTTGCTGACGGCGGAGGAATTGGCCACCTACCGGACTCAGGCAGCGGGGCCTTGAGCCGCAGGCCCTTCTCCTCCGTGTCGC
Organism: Verrucomicrobiales bacterium; assembly: GCA_005791875.1. Taxonomy (GTDB): domain Bacteria; phylum Verrucomicrobiota; class Verrucomicrobiia; order Limisphaerales; family SXTU01; genus SXTU01. The sequence goes on along the minus strand of SXTU01000124.1, from coordinate 17,672 downwards.
TGATGCCACCATCGAAGTTTGTTTGATAGCCTTATTGAGACTCGCGCAATAGGGTGTCTTTATGGCCACAGTTCAGCCTGCACATAGCAGGCGGTCATGATGGTGGCCGGTTTTGGCCGTGGCGCTCGAAGACATGGCCTTCTCCGTCGCTGAGTCGCATGAGTGGGCCGCATTGCCAAGCGTCACCGCTACCAGCAAACCAGCGTGGCAGCCATTGGCGGCGCGGCTGATGGCCGCGCAAAAGCGGGATGGATTTGAAACCGCAGAAAAGGATTCCGGCAAGGCGTTGACGGCACCACGCTTTCGCGAACTAGTCCCGATGCTCGGCTACATCCTGCCTGGCAGCGGTGAAATGGCGGACAACACTAAAACTGCTTGGGTTGAAGTGGGACAATTCGACCGCATGGGCCATGACGAAGGGGCCAAATTGGCCTGGCGCGTGGATGAGGAAATCCGGTCGGTCGCCAACAAGTTCAAGGAGCTCCTGAGCGCGGGTTGGCTGAAAGTGCGGCTGGTCACCGATCACGGTTGGCTGCTGCTGCCGGGCGGATTGCCCAAGGTGGAGCTGCCCAAACATCTCACCGAGTCGCGCTGGGGCCGATGTGCGTTGCCCGAACCGGGTGCTCAACACGGATTTCCCGTCGTTTCCTGGTTCTGGGATGCGACCCAGCCCATCGCTCTTGCGCCGGGGATTAGCTGCTTCTTAAGCGCGAAGGAATACAGCCATGGGGGGTTGTCGCTCCAGGAAACCTTGCTGCCTGCGGTGACGGTCACGAGGCCTGGATCCGCCGGCGGCGGTGCCGGCTTGAAACTCGCCTCGCTCCGCTGGAAGAACCTCCGCCTTGTGGCCTTGGTGGAGGGCGGTGCGGGATTGCGCGCGGACCTCCGAAAACAGGCTGCGGACGCAAAAACCTCGTGGCTCGCCAGCGAATCAAGGCTGCGTCCGGTGGCCGAGAATGGTAGCGTGTCCGTGCTGGTCGAGGATGACGCCCTGCTCGGCCAAGGCGGGCAGTTCGTTCTGGTGAATCAGCAAGGTGAAGTGGTTATTAAGCGCACTGTGGTCGTTGGAAAAAATTGATTATGGAACTCGATGCGATAGATAGATTGGCTGCCAAGGCCTTTGAAGGCGTAATCGTGCGGAAGGATCTGGTCCGGAAATTCAAAGGGCAGTATCCCGTCCCCACGTATGTTGGGGAATTCTTGCTTGGACGCTACTGCTCCAGCACCAGCCCGGAGGAAATCCAGGAAGGCTTGGAGATTGTCCAAAAGCAGCTCGCCAGCCGCACCGTCAGGGCCGGAGAGGAAGAGCTCTTCAAGGCCCGTGCCAAAGAGCAGGGGCGCGTGAAGCTCATCGACATCATTCGCACCCGCTTGGACGCGAAGAACGATTGCTTCATCGCCGAGCTACCAAGCCTGCGCCTCAGCGAAGTCCGCATCGCTGAGGAACTCGTGCACCAGCATGAGCGCATGCTCACCGGCGGGTTCTACGCGGAGATCGAGTTGATTTACGATCCCATCATAGCCGAGGAGAAAAACGGCCGCCCGTTTGGCATCGTGAGCCTGCGGGAGATCCAGCTCTCGCGCCGCGATGTCCTCGAAACCATGGAGAAGGGCCGCGCGCTGTTCACTTTTGACGAATGGCGCCACTTCCTGCTGCGCAGCATCGGTCTGGAGCCAACGGCGCTCACGCCGCGCACCTGCGACGCGATGCTGCTGCGCATGGTCCCATTCGTAGAGAACAATTACAACATGGTCGAGCTCGGTCCGCGGGGCACAGGCAAAAGCCATTTGTTTCAACAAGTGTCTCCCTACGCCCACTTGGTTTCCGGCGGCAAGGCCAGTGTCGCCCGCATGTTTGTGAACAACACCAACGGCCAGCGGGGCCTGGTTTGCCAATACGACGTCGTCTGCTTCGATGAGGTCTCCGGCATCTCCTTCGATCAGAAGGACGGAGTCAACATCATGAAAGGCTACATGGAGTCCGGCGAGTTCAGCCGCGGCAAAGAAAGCATCCGTGGCTTTGGCAGCGTGGTCATGGTCGGCAATTTTGAGGTGGACGTTTCCCACCAACAGCGCATCGGCCACTTGCTCGGACCGCTCCCACCCGAGATGCGCGACGACACCGCCTTCATGGATCGTATCCACGCCTTTCTGCCGGGGTGGGATATCCCTAAAGTGAGTCGCGAGCAGTTGACCGATCACTTTGGAGTGGTTAGTGATTTTCTCTCCTCGTGCTGGAACCATCTGCGAGCGCAAAGCCGCCTGAATCGGCTCCAGGGGCGCATCCAATTTGGCGGTGCGCTCAGCGGTCGGGACACCAATGCCGTGCAGAAAACCATGAGTGGCCTGCTCAAGCTGATGTTCCCGGGAGCGGATTCCACCATTCCAGACGAAGCGATCGAGTGGGCCGCGCGCCTAGCATTGGAGTGCCGATGTCGAGTGAAGGAACAGCAGAAGCGCATCGGGGCGGCAGAGTATCGCAACACGCACTTCAGCTACCAGATGCTGCCGGAAGGCGTGGAGAAGTTCGTCGCGACCCCAGAGTTGCAGAGCGAAGATAGCATCGGCGGCGATCCGTTGCCCCCGGGCCAGGCATGGGTGCTGTCCCCCGGTGGCCAAGATGAACATCCCGGTCTATTTCGCATTGATGTCACAGAAATGCCGGGCTCCGGAGTTAAGGTTCTCAACCAGCCTCCGCCCGCTGCTTTCAAGGAGAGTGTCCGCTGCGCGGAACAAAACCTTTACGCTCGGGCCAGGGAACTCGTGGGCGATCGTGATCCGCGCGCACACGAGTTTTCAGTTCAGATGCGCGCCTTTGACGCTTCCAAGAGTGGCGCAGCCACCGGCGTTGGCACGTTGCTCGCCCTATGCTCTGCCCTACTGCAAAAGAACCTCACCGGCGGCCTCGCGGTGGTCGGGGGCCTCAATTTGGGTGGCTCCATTGAGCCCGTTTACAACGCCGTCAGCATCGTCGAGCTAGCCGCAGACAAGGGTGCCAAGGCCGTGCTCATGCCAATTTCAGCCCGTAAACAGCTTGTGGAACTGCCGGACGAAGTGGCCATGCGTGTCACCGTCCATTTCTACGCCGATGCTCGTGACGCGCTGTTGAAGTCTCTGGTGGAATAGACCGTTTTTCAATTCAGACCCATGCACCACTTTGGCAATCAACGATGCCCGCGCCGAGGCCATGCAACCGGGAAGCCGTATCCAACCCGCACGATCCATCGTGGAGCACCGCCAAACGTCGGGAGGGATAGTTGTCAGCGCAACGGCGGCGATGAGCACGGGTGCCAGCAACGTTCCTATGCCAACTCGCCAATCGCGAGCAGCAGCTTGCGCGTTTCCGCCTCGGAGTCATGCCACCAGTCGGTGGACCAGATGCGGTGGAGCTTCCACCCCAGACCTTCCAGGATTAGCTGGCGAAGCTTGTCCCGGTCGCGCGCCGTGGCGGCCCGATGGTAGGTCGCCCCATCGCATTCCACTCCCAACAGGTAGCGGCCCGGCTTGGCCGGATCGACCACACCCAAATCAACCCTGTAGCCCGAGCAACCCACCTGATGGTGCACCTCGTAACCAGCCGCTCGGATCCGGTCAGCCACCAGCCGTTCGAACTCCGAGTCGGCCTCAGCTTCAGCGGACGCCGTAGTTGCCGCCGCCAGGGCCTGAAAGCCGCGCGCCGCATAGTCGAGGAAGAATTTCAGGTCGCGCACGCCGCGGGCGCGGGTGCGGGTCAGATCGATCTGGTCGGGGAGCAAGCCGCTGAAGACAACGACCTCGTGTTTGGCGCGGGTGATGGCGACGTTGAGGCGGCGCTCGCCGCCGTCGCGGTTGAGCGGACCGAAGTTCATCGAAACGCGGCCTGTTTCGTCGGGGCCGTAGCAGATCGAAAAGAAGATCACGTCGCGTTCGTCGCCCTGCACGCTTTCCAGATTCTTGACGAAGACGGGTTCGCCTTCGACGGGTGGGGCATCCCCAAAGTGAACTTCAATCGCAGGATGCTTGCGGCGCTCCTCATCGAGCAGGTTTTCGATGAGCTGCTGCTGGGCCAGGCTGAAGGTGACCACGCCGTAGGAGCGCTGCGGGCCATCGGTTTGGCGCAGGCGCGCAACTAGTTCCTTCACCAGCACTTCAGCTTCGAGACGGTTGGTGCGCGACTTGCCCTTGTCGTAGCGCGCCCCGGGCAGGTGCTGGAACTTCACCCCGCCAATTCCCGTTTCAGGGCAGGGGAACGTGAGCAGCTCGTTCTCGTAGTAGTGCCGGTTGCTGAAGGCGATCAAGCCTTCGTGACGGCTTCGATAGTGCCACTTCAGGCGCTTGTGTCGCAGCCCATGCGTCATCAGCTCGTCGAGGATGCTTTCAAGATCTTTGTGCTCCTCGGGCGTGAGGTCGTCCTCGTCCTCGCCCGTGCTGTTGAAGAAGTTGGTTGGCGGGAGCTGCTTCGGATCGCCGACCACGATGAGCTGTTTGCCGCGCGCGATGGCTCCGATGGCGTCCCACACAGGGATTTGCGAGGCCTCGTCAAAAATCACCACATCGAAGCCTTCATGCGAAGGGTCGAGATATTGCGCCACCGAGAGCGGGCTCATGAGCACGCACGGCTTTAATCGGGGCAGGAGTTTCTGAATGCTGCCCAGCAGGCGGCGCACCGGGATATGGCGGGTCTTCTTGGCAATTTCGCGACGCAAAAGTCCGATCTCGGCCCGGGGAACATCGTCCTGCACTTGATCGCCTGGGATGAGAGCGGCGAGTCGGGCGCGGATCAATTCCCGGGTCAACGCAGCCACCTTGTCGTCAATCTCCCGGAAGCGTTCAATCCGCTCGTTGTGCTCGCGGCCAAAAAACTCCCGCAACGCTGGCTCGCACTCGATGGTCGCAAACAGCAGCGCGCGGCGGAAGCTGCGTTCAAACAACGTCGCCAAATCAATGGCATGGCCCTCGGTGGATTCGAGCCGGACGATCACCGGCGCGAGCCCAAGCGCGATGCCTTCCTGACGAACCTTTTGCCACGAGCACCATTCTCGAATCTTGCTCCACGCTGTTGGAATGCGCTCGGTCAGCGCCAAGACGGCGGCCAGATGGTCGCGCGGCAAATCAATGCTTTCGGGACGGAGGTAAACCTCGGCGGCGAACGCGTCCAAGGCTGCGGTGAACCGTGAGCGCGCGTCACAAAAGCGCGCTAGGCGATTACCAATCCTGGTGCCAGCCGCGTAGGTTGCCAGCCCCTCGCCGAACAGGCCCGCCAGCAAGTGCCGCAATTGCCCCAGCCACGCCAGATCATCGCCCGCACAGGCCACCAGCCGGGCATGGAGTGTCTGGCCCCAAACTCGCACGCGGCTGAGGGCGTTGACCGACGGCTCTCCTTTCGCCCACAACACGCCCAGGCACGCTTGGGCTGTCGGAGTCGCCGCCGCGAGTTCGACTTTGATCACGCGCATCCGGGGGGCGTTTTGAAGCAGATGGCTGACCGCGGCGGCGACCGCTGCCAAATGATCGGCCGCCTCGTCCAACGGGTCGCGATGCATGACCGCCGCTGTTACAAAGGATTCATACGCGTCGTCGAACTTCGCCAGCGCATCGCGGTAGCGAACGAGTCGTTTGCCGGTCGTGGTGCTTTCATCGTAGCTGGCCGGGCCATCATGGAAAAGTGCGCCGATCAGCTCCCGGAGGTGGACCAACCAATCGGCGTCATCACCGGCAGCTGACATTATGCGCTCATGCAAAGCGGCACCCCAAGCACGGACATAGGTGAGCATTTCGGCCTGTGGTTCACCCCCCGCCCACACCTGTCCGAGCAACAACTCCGCCTTCGGAGAGGCGGCGGCAAGCTCGCCATTGACCGCGCGAAGGCGCAGGGCTGCTCGGAGCACATCGCCCAAGGCGGCGACTTCCGGCCGCACCCGGTCCGGCCGCGCGGACCGAAGTCGCCGCCGGACGCGTCCGATTCGGAGCCACTTGAACAAGAACCGGGCCGACTGGGCCGATTGCCATCTCTGATGCAGCTTGTCGAGGTCAAGCGCGAGCAGCTTGGGCTCCTCGTAGTCGGCTAGGCGGGCGCGAAGTTCGTCACGTTCGCGGACCAGCGTGATCCAGCGGTCAAATTCCGTCACCCACTCCTGCCACGGAGTGGTGGCAAACGGCGCGCCGACGGGCGCGGGCGAAAGCAGGCTGTCCGCCAAGGCGACCAAGTGGGAAAGCGCAACGCGTGACGCTGCACCGCGCGATGGTTGAAGCCATGAGCGCAGATCGCGGGTCGCCTCGATGGCGTTCTTGGTTAAGCTCCCGAGCTCTCGACTCCGCGAAAAAATCTGTTCTGCATCGCCCGACAGCCAGGTCTCGCAGGGCAACGCCACTATGCTCGACGCCTGCGGTTCGTGGAGCCGCGCCAAAATCCTCCGCAACTCGGATCGTTCGCCCGCGAGCGCGATCCATGAATCGAGATCGGTGGCCAACTGGTTCCAGGCCGTGGTCGCGAAGGCTGCACCCACTGGCTCGGGGGCCAGGAGGCTGTCCGCCAGCGCGTGCAAGTTGATTAGATCCGCGCGAGACGTGGCGTCCCCAAGACAGCCCAGCCACTTGCGCAGCTCACGGGTTGCGTCGAGCGCCAGGTGGGTGAGCGCGCCCAGTTCCCGGACGCGGTCGAAGGTGCGCTCCGCCCAAGCTGGCGACCATTCCTGGCAGGCGAATGGCGAAAGCGGATGATCGGCGAGGGGGACAAGGGGACGTGAGCGCTCTTGCAGCAGCCGGGCTACCTCCCGGGCGCGTTCAAGTGTCTGGGCGGATGTGTCGAGGATCGACGGCCAGTGGTCGAAGCGGACAGTGGTCTCGGCCTGTCGGGGCAGCAGATAGTCTAGGCACTGGTAGGCGCTGAGGCCACTGGCGTAGCGATGATGCAGGGCACGGGTGTAGCCATTGAGCGCGGCGCGCAGCCGCTCCAACTCCGCAGTCCGGCGTTCCCAATCAGGGCTGCCAGCGTCGCCGACATATTTCAGGCAAAGGTCAAACTGGGCGAGGACGTCCGCCTTGCCAGTCTTGTTGGAGTGGAGTTCCAAGCAGAACGGTTCCAGGCCTTCCTCGCGTAAGCGGCGGTGGACAACGTCCAAGGCCGCGCGTTTTTCCGCGACGAACAACACCCGTTTTCCATGGGCGATGCAGTGCGCTATGATGTTGGTGATCGTCTGCGACGTGCCCGTGCCGGGCGGGCCTTCCAGCACGAAGTCATGGCCGGCGGCGGCGGCCATGACTGCGGCAAGCTGCGAGGAGTCGGCACTGCGCGGGCAAAAAACATCGCGGGGATGAAACTGGTCGTCGAGCTGGGGTGGATGGATGTCGTCGGGCGGATTGGGGTATTGGGCGCCCGCCTCATTGACGAGATGGCGGACGACCCGGTTGCGGGTGAGCTCATCGAGCCGGTCGGCGAGGTCCTTCCAGAGAAGAAATTTTGTGAAGGAGAACTGCCCCAGCCATATTTCAGTCTTCACCTCCCAGCCCGACAAGTCGCGGACGGCGTCGCGGAAAAGCTGGAAGACGAGCGGGACATTCACCCCACTGGCATCCTCCGGCAACGGGTCGAGGCCGGGAATCTCCTTCTGGAAGTGCTGCCGGAGCATTTCCATGAGCGTGACATTGAGGCGCGTTTCCTCATCGAGACGGCGTAGGGAGAAACCTTCTAGGACGGACTTTCGTTTCAACTCCACTGGCACCAGCAGTATGGGGGCGCGGAGCACCCGGTCGCTGTGTTCGGTCTCTCGCCATTCCAGGAAGCCAACGCCGGCGAAGAGTGTGTTCGTGCCGTTCTCATCCAGCGCTGTGCGCGCGGCCCGGTAGAGTTCCGTGAGCCGGCGGGCGTGTTCGGATTCGTCGAGGCTGGTGTGCAGGCGTCCGTGGCTGAGTTCCTCGCGCAGGTGAGCCGTCAATGCGTCCACCCGCTGTTGCTTGGTGTAGGTTGCGTCGCTTCGAGGATCATCCTCGCCCATCAGCTTGGGGCGAGGCCGAAGTGGGAACTCACGCCGGTCAGCGAGTTCATCCTCCAGGTGCTCAGGGGCCGCGGAGAGAATGTGGATGCTCGCTTTCGTTTCTTTGAAGTTCAGGAGGCGGTTGCGCAGGCTCAGGTCGAGTAGCCGGCTCTTCCAGTGGTCAATCCGCGTGGCCGGTTGCGCTGTCGGCCTCGGTGCCGGATTCAGCAGGTCAACAAACTCGCGGTCGCCGATGCCCGACACCGGGGCTGCATCACGAGCGGTGCCAGGCACCATCGTTGCAGCGGTCTGGCCCGGAATGGGTAGGGGATGAATGCGGGCTACGCGGGCACGGCGGACATCGAGTGCGAGACGGAAGGGCAGCTCCGTTAGCAAGTGGGGCGCAGCGAGCAGCTCAGCGTCGCGGAGCGTGCCGGGTGATTCCCCGGCCACGATGGTTGTCTCGAACACGGTGAGGAGCTCGTCTGTGGCGAGTTTGCGAATCTGCTGGAGATCGTCGTCGGAGGGATCAAGCAAGGTGCGCTCTTCCAGCCAGCAGCCAGCATAAGCATGGCCCTGATGCATCAGGATAAGCGGGTGCAGGCCGACCTGCTCAAGACAGGCTGCAAATAAGAGTGCCAGATCAAGACAGGTGCCAAACTTTTGGCCGAGCATGTCGGACGGAAAGCGCACTTTCTGGCCGGTGTTCTCGAAGCTGGCGGGTGGGCTGATGTAACGGATGCCGAGTTCGCCGACGCTCCTGTAGATCGCGGCGACTTGCTCCCACGCGCGCTTGCGGTTCTTGTCTTGGTAGCCGTTGAAGGCTGAACGCCCGGTGTTTTCGCGAAGCAGTTCTGCGGCGCGTCCGAGGATGGTCATCACCGCTGGGTCATTCGGTAGGACGAACGCGGCGAGGATTTCTGGCAGCGAGACGAGGCCACACCATTCATTGCGAGCGAGCAGGGAAACGGACTCAGTCTGGGAGCCAACGACCTTGTCGCCCTCTTTGACCTCCACCTTCAACCAGCCAGAGACCTTCTCGTTCAGCTCAGCGAGGAAGTCGTGGCTGAGTTTTAGGTCGAGTGGTCCGACGCGAAACTCTCCGTTGGCGTCGAGCACTTGCAAGCGCACTTCCACCGGCGCGGCGAATGCCGGCTCGGTGGTGACATGGATCGTGAGGTCCTTGCGCGGCGCGGCGTCATTCTTAAGCCGCAGCTCGTTTACCACCGGAATCGCGTTCTGCTGAAACGCGTAATTGATCGCACGATCCAAGCTGAGAGCGATTTGGACATCCGTGGTCTTCATGCCGGCTGACTGATAAACGGGCGGCTGTTCGATTTCTGATCCTCAAGTTGAAGCTGCAGCTACAAATGCCGAGCCCCCCCATGGCTGTGATCACATGAGAAAATTCCGGTGCACCACCGCTTCGTAGCGCACCAGGACACGGCGGGCAAGCACTCGCGGAGAAACCAACCGCTGCCATAAGCACCTCTTTGCGCCAAACGGTAGCTATGCCCACCGGTGACGGCGTGCCTGGCTTGCTTCCATTTCCATCGTCGGCGACCGACGACTGCGGCCCGCCACCGTCGCATTCTGTGCTGTGTTCATGGTTTCATTCATAAGCATTCAACCAGAGAGCGCTACGCTGGCGGCACATTCCTTTGTTCTCCACCACCGGGGACTATCCTTGTCAGACCCCCTCCGCTACGCTCGCCCCATCAATGGATCTGCCGACCACATTGAGCACCCGGCTGGCCGCGCTACTGGCGGGCAGCTTTTTCCGGCCGCTGGCGCGGCCATCGGCCCCCATTTACGTCGACTGCGCCGACCGCTTGGCGATGAACGCCGACGAAAGCGGCCAGCTCTCCCAGGCCGACACTCTGGCCCTCATCCGGGATGTCCTCGCGGCGCATCCGCGCGCCAAGCTGGGCGAGGACGAAGGGGCCCACCTCACGGACCTGCGGCAGCGGGCCGCCCAGATTTTCAACAAGCTTTTGGAGGCTGGCTGGCTGCAGGAGCGCACGGTCAGCCTCGACGAACGCTGGGTGCTCCTCACCCCGCGCGTGCGTCCGCTGGTGCGCCTGCTGCGCGAGCTCGCGGAGGACCGGGTGACCGAACTCAAGGACTTCGCGGCCACGCTCCGCTCCATCTGCGCGAGCCTTTTGACCGACGGCTCGCTGGACCCGGCGCGGCTCTCCTCCGAGGAACTGCGCCAGACCGTGAAGGAACTCCTCGACCGGGTGGGCCGGGCCGGCGACCAGATGCACGCGGTCGAAACGCTCATCCTGCGCCACGAGGACCAGCAGCGCACCAGTGCGAACGCGAGCGAGACCCTCAACCGCTTCCTCGTCGACTTCCATGCGGGCGAACACATGGTCTGCTACGACGCCTTGCAGGAGGGCAGTCTGATCCCGCGACTGCGGCAGGCGCGCGCCGTCGTGCAGGAGGCCCTCGCCAATCCGTTCGTCAAGCAGCACCTCGCCGACGGCCTCGCCGCGCACCGCCAACTCGAATCCGGTGATGCTTATGCTCAGGCTGAACGCATGCTCCAGCAGTTGGAGCGCGGACTCGCCGCCATCCCCAACAAGCAGCGCCTCATCGACGGGCGCATGGCCGACTTCAGCCGACTGTCCAGCCAGCGGCACCACTACCAGACCCAGATCCGCGGCCGCCGCCCCGAGCGGGTGAAGGGCTACCTGGCTGCCGTTGACCGCGCACACGCCGGACAATCCTTTGCTGATCTCGCCCGGCTGCCGGGCATGGAGATCCTGTCCCCAGAGGTCGAGTTCCTGTTCGGTCACGACGCGCTGGCGCGGCCACGCCGGGCCAAAGTCCCCGTGGCCTTGGGCGTCGCGGCCCCGCCCGCTGCGGACGACATCTTCGCCGCACAGGACCTCATCCGGCGCGTCAACCTGAACGTCGTCACGCCACAGCGGGCTGGTCGCTTCATTGCGGCGCACCTGCCCAGGCCGGGGTCCGCCGTTCACAGCGACAACCTGCAGTTGCACACCGAGGACGACCTCCTGGACTTGCTCGCCGTGCTCGCCTTCGACCGCGCCAGCGGCGAGACACCGCATCGTCCTATTCGCTGGCAGGTCAACCCGGCGCGCCGTGAGCACGGCCTCGAACCAGACAAGCTTCGCAGCGACGCCCTGGCCGGCCATCGCGTGGAGCACTTCACCTTGGAACGCATCGCATGACTCTGCCCTGGCCCTCATTCTGGTCCCACGTTCGCGAGGACGACCGCGACGCCCTGCGCGAAGTGCTCGCCGAACTACTCTCAACCGGAGTCCTGCTCGGCGACGACGGCCGGGCGCGCCAGCTATACTTGGTCGCCCGCGAATACCAGCGCGAGCTGGCCGAATATCTGGCGCCGCTCAACCTCGACCTCGTTCCCGATCCCGACCGGCCGCTCCTGCAGGCCCGCCCCATTCCCGGCGAATGCGGTCTGACCGGCCGCTTCACCAAGGATGAAACCCTGCTGGTGCTCACGCTCTGGCGCATCTACGACGAGGCCCGCATGGAGAGCACGGCCAGCACCGTCGTGGTGACCGCCGACCTGGTCTTCGCGCGCCTGCGGCTCTACTTCGAGCATGTGGAACCCCCGACCCCGCCGCACTTCGAGCGCATGATCGTCCGGCTGCGCTCCCGGCGGCTGGTGCGCTTTGCGCGCCATGAAGATCCGCTGCGCTTCGGCGAGTCCTCGCTGGAAATCCTGCCAACCCTGGCGCGGGTCATTCCCTTCGAGAACCCCGCCGCTTGGGAGCAGCAGGTGGCCCTGCATCGCAGCGCGCCCGACGAGGGTCCGGAGGAATCCGTATGAGCCAGCGCATTTCCCTGACGCGGATTATCGCTGTCCATTGGTATGGCTTCCGGCAGATCATCGACGTCAGCAACGACACCCTCATCTCGGGCAAGTTCGGCACCGGCAAGTCGGCGTTGCTCGACTTGATGCAGTGCGTGCTGCTCGGCGAACACTGGCGGCCCAACCGCGCGGCGGCGGGCAACGCCCGGGGGCGCACGTTGAGCGGCTACTGCCTGTGTGATACCAACACGTTGCGCGACGGCGAGCCGCATTACACCCGCAGCAGCGCCGTCACGCTCATCGGTCTGGAGTTCTCCTGGCCCTTGGAAAAAGGGCAGGAGGCCCTGCGGCGCGAGACGTGGGGGATGCGTCTCGAATACAGCTCGCCCACGGCTGAGCCCAAGCGCACCTACTTCCTCGTGCCGGAGCGCGTCGAGTGGGCAATGCTTGCCCCGGACGGTCAGATGCTGGACGAGGAGGCGTTTCGCACATGGATCCGGCGCGACTACGGGCGCGACTGCCTCTTTGCCCGCCAGCAGGACTATCTCGCGGAGATGGCGACGCCTCGTCACCTTTATTTCGACCTCGACCAGTTCCATAAAACCTTTCCGAAGGCCATCGCCTTCGAGCCGGAAGAGAACGTCGAAAAGTTCATCCGGGAGTTCATCCTTGAGGAAAACCCGTTGGATGTCCGGGACGTGCGCGCCTCCGTGGCAGCCTACCGGGACACGCTGGCCCGGCTCGAAAAGCAGGAGGACGAGGCTGTTCACCTGCGCCGCATCGTAACGCACCACACCGAATTCGAGCTGGCGCGTCGGGCGGCGGCGCTGGCCGAGCACACCCGCCATACGTTGGAACAGGCGCGCCTCTCGGAGCTGGTGGAGCGGCACCGGACAGACCTCGCCGCACTGGCCGAGCAACATGCCAGCGACAACAAGGTGTTCGAGACCACGCTCAAGGAGCAGGAGACGCTTGGCCGGCAGCTCAAGGAGTTCGCGTTGGATGCGGGCGATGCCGAATTGGAACAGGCGCGGCAAACAAAACTTGAGCTGCAGCGGGAGTTGGGCGTGCTGCGCGACGCTCAAGCGTCCGTGCGCGAGCGTTTGCGCAACCGCGCCTTTGGCTGGCGCGGCTGGCTGAAGAGCGCCGCCGGCCTGCGGTTGGACGGGTTGACGGCACTCCTCGAAATCGACGACACCCTGCTGGCAGCCCTGTCCAGCGAAGCTGAACCTGCCGCACTGGCCGCACTGACGAGCCTGGCGGAGCGTTTCAAGGAGCTCTTTCACCAAGTCGGCAACCTGCTCCTCCCCGTTGCGCAGCAGCTCGAGGGCGAGAACCAGCGTTTACGCCGGCTCGCCGAGGATCTGGACCGTCTGGATCGCAACGAAACGCCCGGCGGCTTCCCGCTCTTCGACACCATCAAGAAACGCCTGACCAACGCGGCCTCCCCGCCGGAGCAACTCTGCCGGCTGGTCGAGGTGAAGCCGGATCAGGAGGAGTGGCGCGATGCCCTGGAGATGATGCTCGGCAGGAATCGGTTCGCCGTCGTGGTGGCACCGGAGGACTATCGGCGCGCCCTGGAGATTCTAAAAACCACCAAGAGTGACTTCGAGTCGCTGGTGCATCCTCGCGAGGCCGCTGAACTGCCCGCCGACGTTCGGCGCGGCTCCCTGGCCGACAAGGTCGAGGTGAAGCATCCGGTGGCCGCCAACTTTGTTCGCCACCTGCTCGGCCGGATCGGTGCCGTGGACCGGGTTGAGCAGTTGGACGCTCACGACCGCGCCATCACCCGTGATGGCATTTTCAAGCAGACGCCCACACGCCGCCGGTTGCGCCCAACTCCAGGTTTCGAGTTCACGCTCGGCACCGAGGGCATCAAGCGCCTGCGGGCTTCCGTCCTGCGCGAGCAAAAGGAACTGATGATCGCCCGCGACACCCGTGAGCGGCTGATCCAAGCTGTCCATCGCTGGCTCGACGAGGGCAAACGGGCGGGGCTGGATGATGCGCGCCTGCCTGATCGCAGCGGTGAGCTGGCCCGTATTCCGGAACTCTCCGCCAGGCTCGATCAAATCAACCAGCGGATTGCTTTCCTCGCCACGGACGAACGGCAGTCCCGTTTGGCAAAGCGCGATCAGATGCAGGCGGATTTCGCCCGCGCCAGCCAGACGTTGGGTGAGTTGCAAAATAACCGGCAGGGCTATCAGCAGAAGCGGAAGGAACTTGGCGAAGCTTTGGATCGAGCACTGGAGGATTTGGCCTCGGCACAATTGGCTGTTCAGGAAAGTCGCCAGAGCCTGCCCAAAGGCGTTCTGGATGCTGAAGCTGAGGCGATGCTCGGTGAAATCATGGCCGCCCATCCGCGCTGGCACGAGCGGGTGAACGCGGCCCAACAGCGCGCCACTACCGCCACTGGACAAGCGGCCGCCGCCCGGGCTGCGCGCAATCTGGCGCGCCAGGAACTGGCCACCAGCCCACGGCATCCCGAATACCGCCACGATTTCCCGGTGATCGATGAGGCCAACGATCCATGGAGCGCCCGGCTCCGGCTGCTTGAAGAGACCCAGCTCCCCACATACCGCTCACTGGCGGCCGAGCGCCGCAAGGATTGGGAGAAACGGCTGCAGGAGAGCGTGCTCGACCGCCTCAACGAGCGGCTCCATGAGGCGGAACGCACGGTCAAGCAGTTGCGCGATTATCTGGACCGCGACATCGGCGCGTATCGCTACCGCATCACGTATCGCCGCGATCCCGCCTTTGGCCCGCTCTGGAAGCTTCTGGACTCCGGCTTTGAGCCGACCGACGAGCTGCTCAAGGCCAGCCGCAGCGACGAGGTCCAAGAAGCGTTGCATCTGCTGATGACCGCCGTGGAAGCCCCGGAGCAGGCGGACGACCGCTCGCGGCGTCTGCTCGATTATCGGCAATACCATCGCTACGATCTGGAAATGGTGCAGGCCAAGCTCCCGGACGCGCCGCCGATCTCGTTAGCTCGCAGCGGGCGGAATCTCTCCGGCGGCGAAAACCAGGCACCATTTTTCATCTCCATGCTGGCCGCGTTCCGGCGCGTATATGATTTAGGCTCCGGCCGCTCCCAGCACATGGGCCTGGTCGTGATGGATGAAGCCTTTTCCAAATTGTCCGGCGACGGCGTTGAGGACTGCCTCGAACTGGCGCGGAACTTCAATCTTCAGTTGATCCTCGCGTTCCCGCCGGAAAAACTCGGGGTCATCTCACCCTACGCCGACACGATCATCATGTGCCGTAAGTCGGAAAAGCGTGACGAGAAGACGGGCTACGTCACCGAGATCGACAACATCCCCATCCGCCTGACCCGCGTTCAAGCGGAGGAGTGCTTCGAGTGAAGCCGTTGAATCCCTCGTTTCGCAAACTGCCCGTGCTTCAGGAACTGCACCGCCAGTGGTTTGCCAACCGCGGCGCGGCAACCGTGAACGAGTATGACCGTCCGTTCTGGCGCAAATGGGAGGACCTGTTGCAGGACGCGGGCTTGAACTCGGCTGAAGAACGGCGCGAAGCCGATCGTGATGCCAGGACCCTGGCCGAAGCTGGGCTCATCGTGATAAAAGCGTCACGACAACGCCGTCAGGTGATTGAACGCGTCGTTATTCCGTTGGAGACTGAACCTGAGCTGCGTGCGCTGTTCCCTGAACTTGAAGCCAGCTCCAAGTCCTCATTTGAATGGGAGACGGTTGCTTGGGAGCTCGAACTCAGCTTCGTCCCGGAGGTCCGCCCTCTAGTTGCCCCGGCGGACTTGCAGAGCATGAATGAGTTCTTTCGCACTGGCGGACGGGAGCGGCCGATGGTCCCCATCAAGGAGCGGTCGTTCCAACTTTTTGGGGACGAGAAGCGGTTGGATGCCCTGCGTGAGTCGGCGCTTTTTCAGTCCGGTCGGCTGTCGCTGGAACTGCTTCGCTGCGAAATCGTGGGCGAACCGTTCGGCTGGAAACGGGGACCGCAGGACACCGGAGTCACGCTGGTCATCGAGAATGCCGCCACCTGGCATTCCTACTGTCGCTGGAACGAGGAACGCCGGCTCTTTAGCGCGGTCGTGTATGGTTGTGGTAACAGGTTCGCGGACAGCACGCGCTACCTGCGGGACATCCTGACAGAACTCGCCACCCCGCAGCGGGTGCTCTACTTCGGGGATCTGGATCCGCAGGGCCTGCGAATACCCATCGAAGCTTCGGCCAAGGCGCTCCGATTGGGCATGCCCCCGGTCGAGCCTGACCTCTGGAGTTACCAACACTTGTTAAGACTGGGGAACGGCCGCGAGACGAACTCGGGCTCTGTCGAGCCTGTTTCCGAGGACGCAGCGGCCTGGCTCGGTAATTTGGCGGAACCTATGCGGCCGCTTTTTGATGGCGGGAAGCGCCTCGCCCAAGAACTCGTTGGTTGGGAGTTTCTGTGTTTACACGAGAAACGGGAGCCGCGCCTGTAAACGAAGGCGATCAATCTTGGAACGGCAAGAGTCACGACCTTGCGAACGACGCTGATTACCCCTTGAACGAAGAGCCCCTGCCGCGTGCCAGTTTCAAACTGTATTGTTCAGTTACAAAGTTTATTGGCTAGTTACAAACTCCATTGTCTCTCTACAGCTCGATCCCTTTCACCGACCGCTTCCAAGCGTTCAGAACAAGCTGGGGTAGGGTCAATGAAGCTTGCGTCGCCCCCTGCGAGGGGCGGGCTTGGCTACCCCAGTTGCTAACTCTATTCCACCTACGCGGACATCCGGAGCTGCTTTAGTTTCCAAATTTATTCCGCGGTTACCGACATTATTACGTGGTTTCCGACTTTATTCCGTGGATACAAAATGAGTGACCCTTGCCCCGCCCTCACTCCACCGTGACGCTTTTGGCGAGGTTGCGGGGCTTGTCAACGTCGCAGCCGCGCGCGACGGCGATGTGGTAGCTGAGGAGTTGCAGCGGGATGACGGCGAGCAGCGGTTGCAACGGCTCCCACGTCGCCGGCAGGTAGATGACGTCTTCGACCTTTTCCTTGATGCGCTCGTTGCCCTCGGTGGCCAGCGCGATGATCGGCCCTTTGCGCGCCTTGATTTCTTCGAGGTTGCTGAAGGTCTTCTCGTAGAGCGCATCGGTGGGCGCGAGGATCACGGTGGGCGTCTTCTCGTCAATCATCGCGATGGGGCCGTGCTTCATCTCGGCGGCGGGGTAGCCTTCCGCGTGGATGTAGGAAATCTCCTTGAGCTTCAGCGCGCCTTCGAGGGCGACGGGGAAGTTGTATTGGCGGCCGAGGAAGAAGAAGTCCTCGGCGTGCGCATACTTGAGGGCGATGCGCTTGATCTCTGCGTTCTGATCAAGGATGCGTTGAATCTGGTCGGGGATGGCTTCGAGGGCCTTGATGATCTGGCTGCCGCGCCGGTTGGACAACATGCGGATGCGGCCCATCATCAAGGCGAACATCGTCAGCACGCTTACCTGGCTGACGAAGGCCTTCGTGGAGGCGACGCCAATCTCGGGGCCGGCGTGGAGGTAGATGCCGCCGTCCGCCTCGCGCGCGATGGTGCTGCCGACGACGTTGCAGATGGAGAGGACCTTGTGACCGCGACGGCGGGATTCGCGCAATCCGGCGAGCGTGTCCGCCGTCTCGCCGGACTGGGTGATTACGAGGCAGAGGGTGTTCTTCTCGATGGGGGCGTTGCGGTAGCGGAACTCGGAGGCGTATTCCACCTCGACGGGGATGTGCGCGAACTCCTCGATGAGATACTCGCCCACCAGCGCCGCGTGCCAGCTCGTGCCGCAGGCAGTGATGACGATTTGGTCCACGGCCCGCAGCTCGGCGGTGGTCATGTTCAGCCCGCCGAATTTCGCGGTGCCATCCTCGGCGTCGAGGCGGCCGCGGATGGCGTTCTGCACGGTCTTGGGCTGCTCGAAGATTTCCTT
>SXTU01000123.1 GCA_005791875.1 Verrucomicrobiales bacterium | reverse complement strand
GTCGGGATACGGCAGGTTCATCGGACCAAACTCGTTGCCGAAGAAGCCGCCGGTGGTGAAGGCTTTTAACTCCTCCTGTTCGCCGACGCCTTCGAGCCGCTGGCCGACGTTGATGAACGCGGGCATCACCGGGTTGCGCGGCCCGAGCACCTTGGCCATCCACGCGCCGAGATGCGGGCACGCGACGGTCTGCGGCGGAACGTAGCCGGTGTGCCAGTGATATTGGTGTCGCGAGTGGAGAATGTGCCCGAGGTCCGGCTGCACCGCGCTGCGGATGAGCGTGGCGCGGTCCATCACCGAGGCGATTTGTTCGAGGCCTTGGCAAATCTTGACCCCGTCCACGGCCGTGGGAATCGCCGGGAAAGTGCTGAGAATGTTCTTCACCGGCACTCCCTTCTCGAAAGGCTGGTAGCGCTTCGGGTCGAACGTGTCCGGCGCGGCCATGCCGCCGCCCATCCAGATGAGGATGCAGGAGTCCGCCGTGGCCTTGGGGTGGACGACCCTCTCATTCGCCAGCAAGCGCGGCGCACCCATCGCCATCGTGGCGGTCGTGGCGGCGACGAGTTTCTGAAGGAAGTCGCGGCGTGTGTGCTGTGGATCGAGGGGCAACGCGTTCATGTTTTGAGGCTAACGAGCCATTGGCATTCCGACAAGGCCAGCTGGGACTGAATTCATCCGCCGGAGTGGGGGTTGGGGATTTCCATCCCGCGAAGCTGTAGCGGTCGGTCTGCGAACGCCGTTTTCAAATCCAACCCGCGTGATCGAGCGGCGCTCACAGAGCACCCCTACAGTTAAGCCACGAAGCGCGGATCAATCACCGGCTCTGCCTGCTGTTTGCGAAGCAGCTCGACGAACCTGGCGATGCCGCGCTTCTCGTCCGAGCCGAGGTGGTAGTGGATATGCCAGCCGAGGTAGTCGCGCCGGAAGTTCAGGTCGTAGTCGGAGCGTGAACTGATGAGGTAGTCCAGCGTGTCGAGGCCGAAGTCACGCGCCTCGCGGAGCTGACGGCGGAGACGTTCGTTGTCCTTG
The DNA here is from genome assembly GCA_005791875.1 of Verrucomicrobiales bacterium. Lineage (GTDB taxonomy): Bacteria > Verrucomicrobiota > Verrucomicrobiia > Limisphaerales > SXTU01 > SXTU01. The sequence goes on along the minus strand of SXTU01000123.1, from coordinate 4,242 downwards.
CCGCGCCGCAAAGCCCAGATGGCATACACGAACGGGAGCTGCGTCAGCTCGAACCACGCCGTGCCCAAGTCCCAAATCTCGTGCGCGTGCGGCGCGCGGCGGAACTCGATGGCGGGGTTTCCGATGAGCAGCACAGCGTCGTGCTGACCGGCCTCGGCATAACTCGGGAGCGGCTTGAACTCTGGCTTCAGCCCGCGCTCGGCGAGGAGGACGCGCAGCAGGTTCACGCTCGTGAGCGAGGCGGTGTCGCAGAAGACTTCCGTCACCTGCTCCAGCGGAATCCGGTGCGCGAGGAAGACGCTGAACACCTCGCCTAGCGACGCGACCGCGATGCCGTCCAGCACATCGTAGCCGTCGTGAAAGAGCACTTCCGTGATGCTGACGAGCGCGGCATCGAGGTCGCCGCGCCGGAGCTTTTCGGCGAGCAGCGAGGGCGGGATGAACTCAATCTGGCTCTCTAGCCCGCGCGTGAGCGGCACGGCATTGAGATACGGGACAGAGCCCACGCGGAAGGGCGCGAGGGAGTTTTCGAGTTCGCTCTCGCGCTGCACGTTCGCGCTGCGCTGCTCCCGCTCGACGCGGTGAGCTAGGTCGTCAGCCGACTCGATGGGGGCGAGGCGGAGTTCGGGGAGTTTGTGGGATGCGCTCATGCCGTGGCCAAGTTCCTCTCCAACACCTTTGATTTCACGCTGTTCGTAGGCGCTGCAACTTCCGCTGCTTCCGTCGGCCACTCCCTCACCGCTTCGTAAAACGTGTTCCGCTGCACCGGGGTTCGCCCTGCCTCGCGAATGGCCTTCACCATCTCCGCCTCGGTCTGAAGCTGCGGGGACTTCGCACCGGCCATGTGGAAGATGTGCTCCTCGACGATGGTGCCGTGCAGGTCGTCCGCGCCGTAACTGAGGGCCACTTGCGCAAGCTTGAGGCCCATACCGACCCAGTAGGCGGTGATGTGGTCGAAGTTGTCGAGGTAGAGTCGGCTCACGGCGATGGTGCGGAGTTGGTCGAAGCCCGTCGGCGGCACGCGCACGGGGATGTCGTTGTTTTCCGGCTGATACGGCAGCGCCACGAAGCCGGTGAAGCCGTGCGTCTCGTCCTGCAACGCGCGCAGCAGGCTCAAGTGATGCACGCGGTCCTCGAGCTTCTCGACGTGGCCAAAAAGCATCGTGCAGGTGCTGCGCCCGCCGAGGCGATGCCAGGCGCGGTGGACGGTGAGGTATTCTTCGGCGCTCTCCTTGCCCCGGGCGATGGCGTGGCGGACTTCCTTGCGAAAAATTTCAGCCCCGCCGCCGGTGAGGGATTCGAGGCCGGCGGCTTTGAGCTCAAGGAGCGTTTCCTCGACGGACTTCTTCGCGAGCCATGCGAGATGGAGAATTTCAATCGCGGTGAAGCACTTGAGCTGAAGGCGTGGGTCGAGGGCTTTGAGCGCCTTGAGAAAGTCCACGTAGTAACTGAAGGGCAGCGAGGGGTGCAGCCCGCCGACGATGTGCAGCTCCGTGATGCCCAGCGCCAGCGCCTCGCGGGCCTTTTGCACCATCTGCTCAATAGTCAGTTCGAAGCCGTCCGCGTCGCGCTTCTTGCGGGCGAAGGAGCAGAACTGGCAGGAGAGGATGCAGTAGTTCGAGTAGTTGATATACCGGTTGAGGATGTAGCTGGCACGGTTGCCCACTTTCCGCTGCCGCGCGAAGTCCGCGATGGCCCCGACGGCGTTGATGTCCTTGCTCTCGAAGAGGCGCAGGGCATCGGCGTCGGAAAGGCGCTCGCCAACGACGACCTTGTCGTAAAGGTCGCGCAGGGTGCTGTGCTGAATGGCGAAACTCATTCGTCGAGACAGTGGCCGGGAAATGGTTCGCTGGCAAAACGAGACTGCGACAACTATTCACCAGCCAGACGAAACGCTTCCGCTTTCACGGCATTGGAAACCCGGAAGCCCGCCTCTGTTTCAAGCTGGCGCAACAGTTCGCGCACGGAACCAATCAGCCCGCGATACTTCGCCTCAACCACCAAGCCCACCAGCCCTGCGATGCGGAGTCCTTCGCGCAACGCGACTTGCCGCCCGAGCTTCTCATCAATCAGCAGCAGGTCGGCGTTCGACTCCTTGGCGAGCACGATGGCCTCGGCTTCGCCTAAATCCAATTCGGCTTCCAAGTCCGCGATCTGGGCGCGATCCGCCACGTCTCGCACCTCGATTAACGTGGGGATGACGGTGTGGGTGCGGAGCAATTCCCGGTGCACTGCCGGTGGAATCAGGACTGTCCCGTGAAGCTCCTGTAGAAGCTCGGCGTGCCCGACTTGAATCAGCGACGTGATGACCGACGTGTCGCTGACGACGATCATGACTCACGTAGTGCTGTGAGCGTGCGTATATCAGCCTGCAAATCCGCCACGTCGTAGTGGACGGGGATGTCCCGCCGGCCCAGCTCACGCTGAAAGTCCAGTTGCGTTAGCCTCGCGATGCCAGCCGCGCGGCCCAAGGTGACGCGCCGCTCGGTGAACAACCCGACAGCGAAGTCCACGAGCGCCTGCGCCTGGGTCAATTCGAGGCCCTGCAACTGCTCGTCCTGAACTTCGATCATCATGGCAGGAACCTATCCGGTGAACGGTGGAAATACAAGCTCCCCGGCGACGACCTTGTCGTAGAGGTCGCGCAGGGCGCCGTGCTGAATGGCGAAGGTCATTCGCAGGGATTATGGCGGGAAACCCGGCGAGTGGCAAACGCGATGCGGTCAGGGAATGAGCAGGCGCAGCAGCCCTTCCACCGCGAAGTTGCCGAGAAACTTTCCAGTGGTGCCGGAACCTTGCTTGGACTGCTTGCCAGCTTCCTGCGCTGACTTTGGGCCGTAAGTGCCCGTGGTGACGTATCTGGCCTCCTCGTCCGAGAGCGGCATCTTTTGGGCACCGCCGGATGTGGCGCACCCGCTGAGGAGCAGCGTGGAGGCGAGCGTCAGGCTGGCGACCAAGGCTGGCAGCCTTCGCCTCGGTGCAACTGGCTGCAACAGGGATTGGGCATGTGTCAGGTTCATGGTGGCTCGGTTGTGTGAACCCGTTACAGCAGGGATGGCGGAGGCGGGGGATAATTTCATCGGTGAGGATGGTATCGGCGTGGGAACTCATTGTGGATCTCCTGGGTGACCAACGTGGACCCGCGTGAAGCCGCTCCCGCCAGCGGCAGGAGATCACGGCCGTGGCGGGGAAGGGGCAGCGAGGCTTACCTTCAAAGGTTTATAGCGCTGGAGGAGGGGGCTGTTGCGGGGCAGGGAATGCCCGATCACGGCTTGCCGCCTTCAATTTCGAGAGGTTCCCAAGGTGACCGAAACACGTGAACTGGGGCTTGGCCGTCGGGCGACGGTCTCTTTTCCGACTGAAACTGGGGCTCTTTCGATGCTTTCTGACACGGGCGAGCGGCCAGAAAAGCGGAGGATACGGGCGGATGTGTTATGCCGGTGTGTTATGCCTTTTGAAGTTCGCTTTCCACGAATGTTGCAAAACCATCTGTGGAACAAGGTTACTACGAGAAGTGGCGGAGAGAGGGGGATTCGAACCCCCGATACGGCTTTTGACCGTATACCGGTTTAGCAAACCAGCGCCTTCAGCCACTCGGCCATCTCTCCAAACACGTTTATTTACAGTGCTTTACGCACATTTTAGGTCTGGTGCTAGCAGACCGCACTTGACAGTTGCCGACATTTCCCGGCATGAAGCGCACGACACGCCCGAAACCGGAGATTGTTAAAGCTGGCAACGTCACGGTCCGAATCTACAAACGGCGTCGGCAGACGACAACCGGAAACTTCCGCATCGTGTTTGAAGTGGCCGACCACTCCACAGGCGTGCGCCGATTTCGTGGGTTCAGCAACCGCGTTGACGCCGTCGAGGCCGCGAAGGGCATTGCCGGCAAGATCGCCAGCGGCGACGTGGGCGCGGCCTGCATGAGCAACGCCGAATCCGCCAGCTTTGGCCGCGCCGTCGAGCTGCTACGGCCAACCGGTGCCTCCCTTGAACTGGCCGCTTCGACCTTCGCCAAGTGCTTCGAGATACTCGGCGGGGACAACCTGATTGAAGCCGCCCGGCACTTTGCCCAGCACAACCCGGCCAAGGTCGAGCCGCGCCTAGCAGTTCATTGAAAAAGTGTCTGGCGGATTGAACGGCGCGAAGCTGTGTCAGTCTGAGACTCCATGCGTGGCCAAGTGAATCCCCAGTCCGAGATGTTCTGCCTGCTCTCGCCTGCGAGCCGCGTGCCGCAGC
>SXTU01000122.1 GCA_005791875.1 Verrucomicrobiales bacterium | reverse complement strand
TCGCCAAGTTACTCGACGACCCGCGTTTCGCCCCGCATCAAGCCGGCCTGTGGGACCTCGTCCTCTTCGGTCGCAATCCGCCCGGCGGCGACTCGACTCGCAATCGCACGCCGTTCCGCGATTGGCTCACCGCGAAGTTCGCGAAGAACGAGCCGCTCGACCGCTGGGTGCGTGCGCTGTTGCTTGCGGAGGAGGAGGGTTCGGAGCTGTTCTACGCGGCGTATCAGAACAAGCCGGAGGATTTGACCGAGGCGTTCAGCCGCGTCTTTCTCGGCACGCAGCTCCAGTGTGCGCGCTGCCACGACCATCCTTACACGGACCTGAAGCAGCGGGATTTCTACGGCATGGCGGGCTTCTTCGTGCGGCTCGTGGTGATGGACCAAGGCTCCAGCGGCACCGGCGAGAAGCAGGTGAAGAAGTTCAAAATCGGCGAGAAGGGCAGCGGCGACGTGCTCTTCGCGGGCAACATGAAGGACGCCAAGCCCGGCAAGAAAGGCGAGCCGGTAAAACCCGCCTTCCTGCGCGGCGACGGGCTCACGGAGCCGCCACTGCCGGCGGGTTACAAGGAACCGGAATTCAAGACCGGCACCAAGTCGTTCCCCAAGCCGGAGTTCTCGCGGAAGGAAAAGCTCGCCGAGTGGGCCACGGCACCCGCGAATCCGTTCTTCGCGCGCGCGGCGGTGAACCGCGTCTGGGGGCAGTTCATGGGGCGCGGCATCGTGCATCCGGTGGACGACTTCGAGGCGGATAACAAGCCCGCAATACCCGCACTGCTCGACGCGCTCACGCAGCAGTTCGTCGCGCATCAGTTCGACCTCAAGTGGCTCATCGGCGAGTTGGTCCGCAGCGAGACGTATCAGCTCGCCAGCACCGGCCCGGCGAAGGAAGCGCTGCCGAAGTTCCACGAGCGAGCGCGGCTGCGGCCACTCTCGGCGGAGGAAATCCAGACCGCGCTCAGAGTCATCGGCGGCGATGCGCCCCAGTCCAGCGAGGGTGTGACCAGCGAGTATTTTCGCCGCTTCTTCGGCGAGCCGACGAATGGGCAAGGCGAGTTCCAAGGCCGTCTCAGCGAGCACCTGTTCCTCAACAACAGCGACAACGTCCGCGCCTTCCTCCGCCGCAAGAAAGGCAACTTCGCCGACTCCATCTTGCTCTCGATCGACCCGTGGGAAGTGCGCGTGGACCGGATGTTCCTCGCGGTGCTGACGCGACTGCCGAGTGCCGCCGAGCGCGTGAAGTTCACGGCCTACTTGCAGAGCGACCCGAAGCCGGAGCCGCTCGTCGAGGAGGCGCTGTGGGTGCTGGTGAACTTGAGTGAGTTCCGGTTTAACCACTGAACAGAAATATCCCGCACGATGGATCCTACCGACATAATCCTTTGGGCCGTCTGCATCGGAGTGGCGTGGTTGATACTCTCGAGTTTGACTGGCGCAGACGAATGGCTCAAATCGCTGTTCGGCAAAAAGACGGTCGGGGGCTTGGAAAGTAGGGTGGAGAAGCTCGAGAAGCGACTCGACGACTTGGAGAAAGCCTCCAAAGCCAAGCACGATTAGCCACACCATTTTATGGCTCAACAACCCTCCTCCGGCCACTGCCGCCCGCACGAGCACCTCTCCCGTCGCGCGTTGCTCAAGGGCGCGCTCGCCACCACCGCCGGCGCGACCGTCGCGAACTGGGGCGGCATCTTCAACACGCAGGCCATCGCCGCCGAGGCCAAGAAGCGCGGCAAGCGTTGCATCCTGCTTTGGATGAACGGCGGCGCGAGCCAGATAGACACCTTCGACATGAAGCCCGGCCGCTCGACTGCCGGGCCGTTCCGCGAAATCAAAACCAAACTCCCTGGCTACCATATCTGCGAGTATCTTCCGAAGATGGCGCAGCTCGTGGACAAGCTCGGCATCATCCGCAGCATGAGGACGCAGTCGCCGGACCATCCCGACGGCATCTACCATATGCACACGTGCTACAAGCAGTCCGAGCGCGTGCCGCACGCAGAGCTGGGCGCGATGGTCGCCAAGTATCTCGGACAGGCGGACGCGGACCTGCCGAGCTTCGTGCGCATGGGCCCGACGGGAAACGCGGGCGCGGGCTACCTTGGCCCAAGCTACGAACCATTCAGTATCGACCGTGGCGGCAAGCTGCCCTCCTTCACCAGCCCTTACCTGCCGAGCGCGAATGAAACCCGCCGCAACGATCTGCTGCGCTTCATGGAGGCCGAGCACAAGCAGTCAAATGGGGCCGAAGCCTTCGAGAGCCATCGCGTCGCGAAGGAGCGCGCGTGGCGCTTGCTGCGGGCGAAGGAACTCTTCGACACGAGCAAGGACTGGCCCAAGCACGAGTCGCTCTACGGCGCGACGGACTTCGGACGCGGATGTTTCCTCGCGCGCAAACTCGTCGAGGCGGGCGTGCCGTTCGTTGAAGTTGGGCAGGACAACTACGACAGCCACGCGGACAACTTCATCTGCCACAAGGCGAACATGCAGGTGCTCGACCCCGCGTGGGCTGGGCTGCTGATTGACCTCGAACGCACCGGCCAGTTGCAGGACACGCTCGTCGTCTGGATGGGCGAGGTGGGCCGCACCCCGACCATCAACAACCGCGCTGGCCGGGACCATTTCATCCGCGGCTGGACCATCGTGCTGGCCGGCGGCGGAGTGAAGGGCGGCGTGGTTTACGGCTCCACGGACGCTGACGGCCGCGAAGTCGCGGAAAATCCCGTAAGCGAAGGCGACCTCTTCGCGACCATTTACACCGCGCTGGGCGTGAACCCGCGTGCAAAACACTTCGCCGGCACGCGCCCCATCTGGGCCACGCCGGAAGGCTCCAAGCCCATCAAAGAACTCCTCGCCTGACGTCGTGAACTTCGACCAAGCCAAACTCCTCTGGTCCCTGCCGTGGGATGCCGACTGGGTTTCCGCCGTGAGCTTCGTCGGCCCCAAGCATGTGGCCGCAGGAAACAACCGCGGCGAAATTCTCCTCTGGGAATTGCCCGACAAACCCGAGCCTGCGCCGGAGCCGACGGAGAAGGCCAAGTCCACCAGCGGCGAGAGGAGCGAGCGCCCGCTCCACGCCGCACCGCCGCCCGCGCGACAGTTCGTCGGCCACTCGAACGTCATCAACCGCCTGCTCTGCGCCGAGAACCGCTGGCTCATTTCCGCGAGCCACGACCATACCGTGCGCTACTGGGACCTCCAAGCCGCGCCCGGAGCCGCTGCCAAACTCACCCTCAACGCCCGCACCATCGAGGACGCCGCGCGCAACAAAAGCTCTGGCCGCAAAGCCCCGCCGCCGCTCGAGGTCGAAGTCCGCACGCAGCCGTCCGCGAAGACGCTCACCGGCAAGGAATGGATTGTCGGTCTCGGCTTGAGCCAAGACCAGACCACGCTCATCACCGGCGACGACGCCGGGCAGGTCGTCCTCTACAACCGCAGTGCGGGCACGGAACTGAGGCGCTGGTCGGTCAAGGGTTGGGCCTACGCCGTCGCGCTCGCGCCCGACCTCAAGCAGGCGTGTGTGACCGAGCGCTATCCGCTAGTCTTCGACACGGGTCGGCACGTCGCGGTGAAGCTCTGGGACGCCACGGCCGGCACCGTGCAGCACGACCTGAGCAAGGAATTCAAGGACATGCAAATCGCCGCCGCTGCCTACTCGGCTGATGGCAAGACGCTCGCCCTAGGTCGCGGCGGCGAGGCCGATGGCAACAACGGCAAGGTATTCCTCGTGAACCCCGCGACCGGCAAGAAGGAGCGCGAGTTCACGCCCGGCCACCAATACGGCATCACCGACCTCTGCTTCCATCCCGACGGCAAACACCTTGCGTCCTGCGGTCGCGACACCGTCGTGCGCCTCTGGAATCT
>SXTU01000121.1 GCA_005791875.1 Verrucomicrobiales bacterium | reverse complement strand
GGGCTTGGATGACTTGGGCGACCCGCTGTGTGGTCCACAGTTCCGTGGCAAAACCCTGCGCGCCCGGCCCGGCTTTGAGAGCGCGTTTTAAGCCAACCAAATCGCCTGGGGTTAGCCGTGACGGTCGGCCAGCCGTGGGCGATTGCTTGAGGGCAGGCTTGCCGCCCTCTCGCCAGGCCTTGTGCCAACGACTCGCCGACTGGCAGGTGACACCGCACCGGCGGGCTACTTCAGCGGGAGCCACGCCTTTGTCGAAGAAGGCGGCCGCACTGAGCCGGCGGCGTTGCAGGCCGTTAAAATCACGCTTTTGCCCTTTAGGAAATCCCATGTCCTATCGGACGGCAGACGCAGCTACCTCATTCACTGTATTATGCAGGAGTCAATAATGTGAGTCAACTCGCCCTTACCGAAACAGCCAAAAAGCCCGGAAACCGTGATTGACATTCCCGCCCGCAGGCAGAAAATTCCAAAAGATTACCCCGACACAAAAGCAATTCTCCCTGAACTGCGGAGCGTCCAGAAAGCAAATTCCTATCAGTAAGCGTCCGTTCCTCCGCGCCTTCGCCGTTTTCGCGGCGGCCACCGCCTTTGCCGCGGTGAGTCGGGAAGCGGCGTGGGCGGTGGACGAAACGCCGCTATGGTCGCTGCAAGCCGTGGCGAAACCCGCACTCCCCGCAGTGCGGCAGAAGGACTGGCCGGCGGCGCGCGCGGATCATTTCATCCTCGCGGAGCTGAAAAAAAACGGCCTCGTGCCGAATGCGGATGCGGATGCGCCGACGATGCTGCGGCGGCTGAGCTTTGATCTCATCGGACTGCCGCCGTCGCTCGCGGAGATCGCGGCTTTTGAAACGAAGTGGAAGCAGAGTCCGCGCGACGCGATCGCGCACGCGGCGGACCGGCTGCTCGCGTCGCCGGAATTCGGCGCGCGCTGGGGGCGGCACTGGCTGGATGTGGCGCGCTACGCGGAGTCGAGCGGCAACTCTCGCAACATGGCCTACGTGCTCGCGTGGCGGTATCGCAACTGGGTGGTGGATGCGTTCAACAGGAACACGCCGTTCGACAAGTTCATCCGCCAGCAGATTGCCGGGGACCTGCTGGCCTTAGCGAAGCCGGAGGAGCGCGACGAGAATCTGCTCGGCACGGGATTTCTGACGGTCGGTGTGAAGTCGCTCAACGAGGGGAATGTCGTGCAGTATGAGCTCAACATCGCGGACGATCAGATTGATGCGACGACCCGCGCCTTCCTCGGACTCACAGTGAGCTGCGCGCGCTGCCCCGATCACAAGTTCGACCCAATCCCGACCCGCGACTACTACGCGCTTGCGGGCATCTTCCGCAGCACTGCGCACTGCACCGGGGTGGAGACGAACGTCCGCAATGAGGAAGCCGAGGGCATGGCAATCGGCCCCGATGGCATGAAGCGCATCGCCGCGGTGAAAGCGCACGCGAAGCAGCTCGCCGACATGACGAAGGAATACACCGACGTGGCCGCCAAGCGGAACACGATGCGCGATGAATTGGTGAAGGCGGGCATCCAGCCCGACAAGGCGAAGCCTGCGGAAATGCCGCCTGCGGTGGCGGAAAAGCTCAGCACGCTCGTGACACTCGACAAGAGCGTCGAGGACTACAAATCGCGGCTCAAGGAGATGAAGGAAAAAGCGCCTGTGCCGCCGCCGTTCGGCATGGCCGTGCAGGACAAGCCGGCGCCCGCGGACAGCCCGCTGTATTACAAGGGCGACGCGAAGAAGCCGCAGGGCGCGGTGCCGCGGGGCGGGCTTAGCACGCTTGCGGTGGCGTTCCGCGCGATTCCGCCCGGCGAGAGCGGACGGCGCGAACTCGCGGACTGGATCGCATCGGCGGAGAACCCGCTCACCGGACGCGTGATCGTGAACCGCGTGTGGCAGCATCTTTTCGGGCGAGGCATCGTCGAGACGCCGGATGATTTCGGCGACATGGGCGCGCGGCCCACGCACCCGACGCTGCTCGACGACCTTGCGTTCCGCTTTGTGCGCGAAGGCTGGAACGTGAAGGCGCTAATCCGCGAACTCGTGCTGAGCCGCGCCTATCGCATGAGTTCGCAGTCCTCAACCGCCGGCACCCAGAAGGATCCCGCAAACAAGCTGCTCTGGCGCATGAACCGCAAGCCGCTCGAGGCCGAGCCACTGCGTGATGCGCTGCTCGAACTTGGCGGCACGCTCGACCGCTCGCCGCTCATCGGCAGCAAGGTGGCAACCCTGGGGGAGCCGATCTCGCCGCAGGGCCGCGAGCTGGGGACCAAGGGCTTTTTCGATGGCGAACTCCCCGATGAGCCAACGCGCCGCAGCATCTACCTGCCGCTGCTCCGGGCGCAGGGAAATCCGGCGATGCAATGCTTCGATGCCGCCGATCCGAACCTCGTCGTGGGCCAGCGCCGCTCGACCATCGTGCCGTCGCAAGCGCTCTTCCTCATGAACAGCGAGCTGGCGCTCAAGCAGGCGCAGGGCCTTGCGGCGCGCGTTCTCGCGGAACCGGGGACGGCGGACGCCCGCATCGTGAAGGCGTGGCGCATGTGCTTCACGCGCAAGCCATCCGCCGGTGAGGTGAAGATTTTGCAAAAAACCATCGCCGCCACGCCGGACGAACCCGCGGCGTGGGCGCGCATCTGCCAGACGCTGATGATGACCGCCGAATTCCGAATCCTCGAATGAACCCGACCCTTCTCTCCCGCCGCGAAATGCTCCGCAGCGCCGCCGCCGGCTTTGGCTGGCTCGCATTCAACGGACTGCACAGCGCCCACGCCACACCGAACAATCCGCTCGCCCCCATCGCGCCGCATTTCCGACCGCGGGCAAAACGCGTCATCTTTCTCTTCATGTCCGGCGGACCGTCCCAGGTGGACACTTTCGACTACAAGCCGGAGCTGACGAAGAAGCACAACGTGAAGGTCAGCACCGCCGCCGACGGTCCCGTGCTGTTCCAGTCGCCTTGGGAGTTTCGTCCGCGCGGGCAGAGCGGCATGATGGTCTCCGATCTTCTCCCGCACATCGCGCAGCATGCGGATGATCTGTGTGTGATCAATTCGATGCACACCGACCACGGCGCGCATCCAGAGGCCATCCTGCAGATGAACACGGGCAGCTTTCTTTTTGCGCGCCCGAGTGTCGGGTCGTGGGTCACATACGGGCTCGGCACGGAGAACCAGAGCCTGCCCGGATTCATCACTATCAGCCCTCAATTTGCGGGTGGCGGAGCGCTGAAGCACAGCAGCGGCTTCCTTCCCGCCGCATGCGCGGGCACGCAGATCAGCGACGGTGGCCCGGGCAACGGCGCCCCGCCGGCATCGCTCAAGGACTACAAGCTGCCCTTCATGCAGAATGCGCAGCTCGACGCGACGGCGCAGCGGCACCAGCTCGACCTGCTCGCGAAGCTGAACGCCGAGCGCCTCCGCCACGATCCGGCGAACGATGCCATCGAGGGCATCATGCAATCCGCGGAACTCGCCTTCAAAATGCAACGCGAGATGCCCGAGGTGATGAGCATCGCGAAGGAATCGCCGAAGACGCTCGAACTCTACGGCATCGGCGACGGCAAGCCGACGGATCACTTCGGTCGCGCGTGTCTCATGGCACGACGCTTCACCGAGGCGGGCGTGCGGTTCGTGCAGGTGAACCACGCCTTTTGGGACGACCACACGGAGATCGTGAAGAACCATCCGATGCACGCGCTCGAAACCGACCAACCCGTCGGCGCGCTGCTCGCCGATCTCAAGCAGCGCGGTCTGCTCGACGACACGCTTGTGCTCTGGGGCGGCGAGTTCGGGCGCCCGCCGTTGCTGAACAAGAACAAAGGCCGCGACCACAACAACGCGGGCTTCTCGATGTGGCTCGCCGGCGGCGGCTCGCGCGGCGGCATCCGCTACGGCAGCACCAACGAAACGGGCGCAAATGCCGAGCAGGACAAAGTCCACCTGCACGATCTGCACGCCACGATGCTGCACCTGCTCGGCCTCGATCACGAGCGGCTCACCTATCGCTACGCCGGGCGTGACTTCCGCCTCACCGATGTGCACGGGCGCGTCGTGAAAGGCGTGCTCGCCTGAGTCTAAACCGCGGAGCGTCCAGAAGGCAAATTCCTATCAGTAGGAAGAGCCGAAACTGCCAATCGAGGCACTTCGTAAGCACATTCTTCCTCTGACCAAGAACTGCCCCGCCGACAAATGCCGCCGGGCGGATTGCCCCTTGTCGACGATCAGCAAACAGAGTCCCGCGCAAAGAGCCGAAGCAATCAACGCCTTGGGCGAAGCCGACCTGGCCTTTCTTGGCGCCTATTGCCACGTCTGCAGGGACATCATGCTGTCCGCGCCGGCATCAAGGACACCCCTCGCTGCGAGTCTGCTTCACCTGTTTCGCCGGGATGCGGGTCGTCTCGCCACCCGCCATCTTCAGGGCCAGTTCCCCGGCCTGCCATGCGGTGACAAAGCCGCTCTTTGATTCGCCATCGGTCAACTCAGTCGAACGTCTTTAAGAAGGGCCACCGCATCCGCGTGGACATTTCGAGCAGCAACTTCCCGCGCTTCGACATGAACCCGAGCATCGGTGAGCCGCTGGCCCAACGCCGCCGTGCCGTCATCGCGACCAACACCATGCTCCATGACAGCGGGCATCCGTCCCACATTCTGCTGCCGGTGATTCCGGGGAGGTGACCGGCGGCCGGCGGGACACATCACATGGTTTACGAGGCGCTGGCTTGGTGACTACTATCGGTGCACTTGCCATGAACGAAGTCACGACCCGCATCGAAGAAGCGCGCGGAGAGCCCGCGCGGCACTTGACCACGACGCAATTGGAGGAAGGCTTTCGTGCGCTGCCGCCAGCTCCCAAGGACATCGGGCAACTGACACTCATCGTTCGCCGCCCGACCAAGGACGCGCGTGAAGTGCTGCTTCGCGCACGCCTCTCACCGGAGGCCGGGTTGCCCGGCGACAACTGGAGCCAGAAGCCGTCGCCCGACCCCACCGCGCAACTCACGGTCATGCAGACCAGCGTGGCGGAGCTGGTTGCCAACGGCCAATCGCTCGCGCTCTTCGGCGACAATCTCTTCGTGGATCTCGACCTCTCTGTCGCGAATCTCCCCCTTGGCTCGCGGCTGCGCGTAGGCGGGGCGGTGGTGGAAGTCACGCCCATGCCGCACGACGGTTGCAGCAAGTTCAACGCGCGCTTCGGCAACAATGCGTTGCGCTTCGTGAATACCAAGCCCACGCGGCATCTCAACCTGCGCGGCATCTACTGGCGCGTGATCGAGGCCGGTGACATCGAGGTCGGCTCACCGATTCAGGTGCTTTCACGGCCCGCTCCCGGTGCGTGATTGCCCATCGGCGGCGTGCTCCAAGGCGCGATTCGACCATGAGATTTGGCCCTGTCAGCAACGGAAAATTTCCCTCGCTTTGCCAAAGAAAGCGCTGTTAGCGTCGCCAAATTCGCGTCCGGAACGCTCCGTTCGCCCACCAAAAAACACGCAATGAAAGCCATCACCACCGCCGCCCTCACGCTCGGCCTTCTGGCCGGTGCCGCGACCGCTGCCGACACCAAAATGACCCTGAAAGACGAGAAGGACAAAGTCAGCTACAGCATCGGCCTCAACATCGGGCGCAGCATGAAACAGGAGGGCCTGGACCTCAACCCCGACGCCCTCGCCGCCGCGATGAAGGACGTGTTCGCCGGCGCGAAGCCGCAGCTCACGGACGAGGAAATCCAGACAATCATGCAGGAGTTCCAGAAGAAGATGATGGCCAAGCAACTGGCTTCCCGCGAGGAAGGCCTGGGCAAGAACAAGGCCGAGGGCGTGAAGTTTCTCGCTGACAACAAGAAGAAGGAAGGCGTGAAGTCCACCGCCAGCGGCCTGCAATACAAGGTCATCAAGGACGGCACCGGCAAGACACCCAAGGCCACCGACACTGTGAAGACCCACTACCGTGGCACGCTCATCAACGGCACGGAGTTCGACAGCTCCTACAAGCGCGGCGAGCCGGCGGAGTTCTCCGTCAACGGCGTCATCAAGGGCTGGACCGAGGCGCTCCAACTCATGAAGGAAGGCGCGAAGTGGCAGCTCTACATACCCTCCGACCTGGCCTACGGCGAGCGCGGTGCGGGCAAGGACATCGGCCCCAACTCGACCCTCATCTTCGACATCGAGCTGCTCTCGGTGAAGGCCGGGCAGTAAGCCTCAACTCAACTTGCGAAGCCGCGTCCGCCAGTCGGACGCGGCTTTTTGCTTTAGGGCGCCGGAAAATTCCTTGCCTCCCCGCCGTCGTCCGCCACCATCCGCCGCACCATGAAAAAGTTCTTTTCACTCGTGACCCTGCTGGTCGCCACCACCATCGCCCAAGCCGCCGCCGACACCCGTTGCGTCGAGATGCGCACCTACTACGCCGCCGAGGGCAAGCTCGATGCGCTCCACAAACGCTTCCGCGATCACACCGTGAAGCTCTTCGCGAAGCACGGCATCGAGAATCTCGGTTACTTCGTCCCGCTCGGCGACAACCCCGAGCGCAAGCTCGTCTTCTTCATTGCATACCCCAGCCGCGCCGAGCGCGACACGCGCTGGAACGCCTTTTTCGCCGACCCCGCGTGGCAGAAGGCCTACAAGGAGTCCGAAGTGGACGGCAAGCTCGTCACCAAGGCGGAGACCGTCTATCTCACCGCGACGGACTACTCGCCGGTCGCGAAGGCCGAGAGCGTGGGCAACCGCATCTTCGAGTTGCGCACCTACGTCACCGAGCCGGGCCGCCTGCCGAACCTTAATGCCCGCTTCCGCGACCACACGGTCAAGCTCTTCGCCAAGCACGGCATCACGAACCTGCCCTACTGGACGCCGCACGCCGACCAGAAGGGCGCGGTCACTCCGCCTGACCCGGCCAACACGCTCATCTACCTGATCGCGCACAAGGACGAAGCCGCGCGGCAGGCATCCTTCGGAGCCTTTGGTAAAGACGCAGACTGGCAAGCCGCGCGCAAGGCCTCCGAGGAGAAGGCCGGCGGTGCACTGACCGTGAAGAACGGCGTGAAGTTCGTCCTGCTCAAGCCGACGGATTACTCGGCGGTGAAGTAGGCCGTGCCGGCGGCTTCCAGTCGCCGTCCGGAGCGAACGAACTGAAAGGCCGGCAACTGCGAGTTGCCGGCCTTCGCTTTTGGAACGGGGCGGGGTGGGGCGCGGTGTCCTCACCGCGCCGACGAACAACGGGGGTGTGGGCGTGGGCCGACCCACCAGAGGTGTCCCGTCAGAATGAGCATGACGGTCGCCTGCGCGAGGGCGCTTGAGACCGCCGAAATCAGAACTGCCACTGTGGTTCTCCAACTTGGGCCGTAGCGGCATGTCTCCCAAAGGCCGAGCAACACAGCCATCGGCCCACCAAACATCGCTGGAAGAATGCCCAAGAGGTAGAGGTAGACTAAGCGGTATTGGACCCCGAGCGACATCAGCACCGTGAGCAACGCTACGCGGTGCTGATACGTAGCAGCATTCAACCGCTCTCAGGAAGGGCGCGCCGCATGACGTTTCGGGCAGCCGCACTCAATGTGGTGCAAGGTTGAATCCCGCCTGCGTCCGCTCCAGCTCCGCCTTCAGCGCCACGCGCAGCTTCGCCAACCGCTCCTTCGCTGCCGGCGCGGCGATGCGGTTGGTGAGTTCGTCCGGGTCGGTCTTCAAATCGTAGAGTTCGTCGCCGGTGCCGGGCTTGAGGTAGTGGATAAGCTTCCAGCCGTCCTGCACCAGGGCGGCATACCACGGAACGTTGTTGTAAATCGCCTTTTCCGGCTCGCTCTTCACCAGCTTCGCGACGCTGGAGCCGTAGTCGTGGCCGGTGAATTCGTAGAGGCACGGGTGCGGCCACGCAGCGGCGGGATTTTTCAAGAGCGGCGTGAGGTCGCGACCATGCATGGCCCACGGGATTTTCACGCCAGCCTGCGCGGCGAAGGTCGCGACGAGGTCGGGCGCGTTCACCGGCACGTTGCACACCTTGCCCGTCGGCGTGAGGCCCGGCTGCGCGATGATAAGCGGCGAACGATACGTGGCGTCGTAAGGGCCGAGCTTCGTGCGGAAGCCGTGCTCGCCCATGCCGAAGCCCTGGTCGGCGGTGTAGATGACGATGGTGTTTTCGAGCTGGCCGGTTTCCTTCAGCGCGGCGAGCAGCTTGCCCACGCCTTCGTCAATCGCCGGCACGCACTCATTCATCTGCCGCACAAAGGCCGCGTGCGTCTGCCGCTGCTTGCCGCTGGTGTCACCGAACTTCTCGCCGCTCTTGCTCGCGACGGGCTTGCCGTCGGCGTCCTTGGCCCACGCCTGCGTGTCGTCGAGGTAGGCCGGCTTGCCGGGGCGCGGCGGGAAAATGTCTTTGGGCACGGGCACCTCGGCGTTGGCGTAAAGACCCTTGTGCCGAGCAGCGGGCTTCGACGGGCCGTGAATGCTGCCGTAGCAAAGCCAGAGGAACCACGGCTTGTCCGCCGCGCGCGTCTTGCCGCGAATGTAGTCCTCGGACCATTGCGTGTAGTTGTCGGCGGGATAGCCGTCCACCCATTCCTCCTTGCCGTTGATGGCGAGGAGCTGGCGCTCGTAGTAGGCCCCAGCGTTCTCGGGATGCAGCGGGCGGTTCCAAACAATTTGATGGTCCCAGTCACGGCCCCAGCCGGCGTCCACGCCCGTGTGCCATTTGCCGATCTGCGCCGTGTGGTAGCCGCTTTTCCGGAAGACGGCGGGCCAGAACGGCGCTTGCTTCGGGTCGTAGGCGCTCGCGGGATACTTGCCCTCCATCCTCATGCTCTCGACGCCATGCGGGTGCCGGCCCGTGAGCACCGCCGCGCGCGACGGCATGCACCACGCGCCAAGATACGCCGCGTGAAAGCGCACGCCTGCCGCCGCGAGTCGGTCAATGTTCGGCGTCTTCACCCAAGGGAAGGACTCCGGGTAGCAACCGACCGTCTTGTAAGACTGGTCGTCGGCGTAGATGAGAAGGATGTTCGGGCGCTTGGGCGCGGCGGCGTGGGAAGTATTCAGTAAGCAGTGTTCAGTGTTCAGTGCGGCGAGCGTGAGCAGCAGGAGGAACGAACGGCGCGGGAAAAGGGCGGTGGGTTTCATGATGAGCTTCGGGCATTGGCGTTCGACTAAATACTGAATACTGAAAACTGATTACTTCTTCTTCCCCGCCTTCTTCGCCGGGGGCGCTTCGAGCTTCGCCTTCAACTCCGCCGCGAGCTTCTCCTCCTGCGCCTTGAGCCAGATCTCGTAGCCCTTGTTGCGTGCGCCGACATACTTGTAGGTGTCGAAGATGGCGGCTTCGCCGAGGGCGCGCGGGTCTTGCTCATCGCGCAGCAGTTGCATCATCTGGTAACGCAGCGCCTCGAGCTTCTCGCGGTGCGCAAGGTCGTGCGCAAGGTTGTTCACGGCCTGCGGGTCGCGGCGGAGGTCGTAGAGTTCGTCGGACTGGCGCTTGCCAAAGCACAGCTCGTAGAAGTGGCCACCCAACAGCTTGATGACTTCCTTCGATGGGCCGGGGTCACAGTTGCCGAAGTCGGTTTCGGGATTGCCCACGGGCCAGCGTTCAGGGTGGAAGTTGTGGACGTAGAGGAAATCCTTTGTGCGCAGGGCGCGGACGGGATAGCCGAAGTCGTTCGGGCGGCCGAGGTCGTGGCGCTCCTTGCCGGCAAGAAGCGTGTCGCGGTTTTCGATCCAGCCGGATTTGTCGGAGCGCAGGATGTTCACGAGGCTCTTGCCGGTCATCTGCTTGTGCGGCTTGAGGCCGGCGAGTTCCATCCACGTCGGCGCGAAGTCGCGCACGTTGATGAAGTCCTCCACCACGCGGCCCGGCTTGATCGCCTTGCCCCAGCGCATCGCGAGCGGGAGGTGGAAGCCGTCCTCGTGGATTTGACCCTTCACGTAGGGAAACGGCATCCCGTGGTCGGACGTGACGACGATGAGCGTGTTCTCCAACTGCCCGGCGGCTTCGAGCACCTTGAGGGCCTTGCCGATTTGCGCGTCGGCCCACTCGACCTCGACGGAGTAGTCGAGCAAGTCGCGCCGCACGATGTCGGTGTCCGGCAAATAGGCGGGCACCTTCACGTCCTCTGGTTTCTTGCCGAGGCGCACGCCGGAGTTCCACTCGTAGGCCCGATGCGGCTCGGAGAAGCCCATCCAGAAGCAGAACGGCTTGGCCCTCTCGCGCTGTTCGAGGAACGACTCAAAGTTACTCGCATAGTCATTTCGCCCGATGCCGCTGGCGATTGGCTCCTGCGTGAACTTGTCGAAGCTCGGCCCCGCCGGATTGCGCGTGCGCTTCGCCAGCGTCTTGAAGTCGCCCGGTCCCCAGCCCTTGCCCGTGAGGCCGACGTTGTAGCCGGCCTTCTCCAGCAAATCGGGATACACCTCAAAGCCGTCCGGGAAGTAACCGCCGTGCGACACGGCCTCCTTGAGCTGCCAGGTGTTCCGCCCCGTGAGAATGCTCGCGCGGCACGGGCTGCACTTGGGGTTCGAGGTGAACGCGTTCATGAACAGCACGCCCTCACGCGCCACGCGGTCGAAGTTCGGCGTCTTCACCCAGGTCGAGCTATAAGCCCCCGCGTCGCGCCAGCCCCAATCGTCGAAGATGATGAAGAGGATGTTCGGGCGCGGCTCGGCGGCGGCGAGGGAAGTATTCAGCAAGCAGTGTTCAGCGTTCAGTAGCAGAGCCGCGAGCAGGACGGCGAACCACGGGCGACGCGGGAACCGGATGAGCAGGTGCATGGTGCGCGGGTTTGTTTGACGGAATACTGGACACTGAAAACTGACCACTGGTTACTTCTGGATTGGCGGCAGCTTCGCTGCGAGCACCGCCCGCAATTCTTTCAGCACCGCCGCGTGCCTCGGGTCGTTCGCGAGGTTGGTGAACTCGCGCGGGTCGGCGTCATGGTCGTAGAGTTCGATGCCGTTCCGGCCCTCGTCCCACTCCGTGCAACGCCAGCGCGCAGTGCGGACGCTGCGGCCCCAAAATTCCGCCTTCGCGCCGCGCCGGGCTTGGGTGAACGCGCCTTCGTGGAAGGCTGTCTTCGGGTCGTTCAGCACTGGGCGGAGCGACTTGCCCTGCAAGCTCGCAGGCGCGGGCACGCCGGCGAGGTCGCAGAGCGTGGGATAAACGTCGAGCAGTTCGACGAGGCTCGCACTGCGCTGGCCATTGCCCTTCGCGCCGGGCGCGGAAACGAGGAACGGCACGCGCGCGCTTTCCTCGAAGAGACTGCGCTTGTGCCAGAGCCCGTGCTCGCCGAGATGCCAGCCGTGGTCGGCGGCGAAGATGACGATGGTGTTCTCCGCGAGGCCCAGGCGCTTCAACGCATCCAGCACGCGGCCCGCCTGCGCGTCCATGAAGCTCACCGTCGCGAGGTAGCCGCGAATGGCCGCGCGGCGCTGCTCCGGTGTGGTCGTGAGCGCGTAGCCGGGCACGGAGCCGTTGCGCGCGGGCGCGGGGATGTCCGCCTCGTCGTCGGCTGGCTCGGCCGGGAGCTGGATGGAGTCGAAGGGATACAGGTCAAAATACTTCGCGGGCGCGACCAGCGGCAGGTGCGGACGATGAAAGCCGACCGCGAGGAAGAACGGCTTCGACGGGTCGCGTTTCTCCAACCACTCGACGGCGGTCTTCGCGAAGTTCCCGTCCACGAGGTCGTCGTCCGTGCCGGTGGTCTCGGTCCACGGCAGTCCTTCCTTCTTACCAGTCGCGACCTTCACCATGCTCTCGCGCTTCGGCGGGTAAGGCCGCTCGTCCTTGAACGGCGTGCCGAAATTCCATGCCCGCGGGTCGTCCATGCTCTCCAAGCCCGAGGGAACGCCGAGGTGAAAAATCTTTCCGCAGCGTGCCGTTGCGTAGCCATTGCGGCGGAACTGATGCGGCAGCGTCACCACGCCGGGAATATTCTTGTAGAGATTGTCCGCGTTGTCCGTGACGCGCGTGGTGTGCGGGCGCAGGCCGGAGAGCATCGAGGCGCGCGAAGGATTGCAGTGCGGGAGCTGACAGTAGGCGCGCTCAAACAGCACGCTGCGCTTCGCGAGCGCGTCGAGGTTCGGCGTCTTCGCCACCGGATGCCCGTAGCAGCCGAGCGTGGCCGCGAGGTCATCGGACATGAGCAGGAGCACGTTCGGCTTCGGCGCGGCGAGTGCGTTCAACGCAGAGACACAGAGGGCGCAGAGGAGTGCAAAGAGGGGGCAACGCGGCGGCTTCATGGGTGGAGAATGCACGACGGATGCGCAGGCGTGAACACGGATTTGTCAGGCGACCGTGGGCGGGAGACTCTTGTCCCGCAGTCGGCCAGCGAGGCGAGATTCCCACAGCGGACAGGAGTGTCCGATTTACGACGCTCACCTCGGGTCGCGCCCATACACGCCGTCTTTCTCCGCCACGGGCAGCCGCGGCCTCGACGCCGCCGGGCGGTCCTCGGCGAACCACTGGTTGCCCTCGAAGCGAAACGTCTCCGGCGCGGTGCCGCCGCCCACGTTCACCACCTCGCGGACTTGCGCGGCGCGGAACACGATGCGGTTGCCCTTCACCAGCCCGTTGCGGCTCGGCACGAACCGCGCGTCCGTCGTCTCTTGCAGGATGCGGAAGACCCACCGCTCCGGAAACAGCACCGTGTTGCCCGTGAACTCCGCGCCGTCCACGCCCACGAACGCCGCCGCGCACAAGCTGCCTTCAATGACATTGTCGCGGGCAATCAAGCGGGCCGCCTCGTGCTTCGCGTCCGTCGGGCGGAAGAAGGCCATGCCCGTCGAGCCACCGAGGTTGAGCGCGCGCTCGCCGGCGTTCGTGAAACGGCACTTCTCCACCGTTACATCCGCGCTGCCGCCCTTGGCCTGCACGCCCGCCGTCGCGGTGAAGCCCGGCTTGCCCGTGAACCGGCAGCCCGTGATGAGCACCTGATGACAGCCCACGAGGTCAATGCCCTGTCCGCCCCAGCCCGACACCGCGCAATCGCGGATGGTCAGGCCCGTGATGCCCGCCGCCTTGATGCCGTCATGGTTGCCGCGCGGGCCGATGTCGCTGACCTCGACGCGCTCCAGCGTCACGCCGCGCGTGGGCCGGGCCGATTGCCCGCCGTCGTCGAGGTTCAACCCGCCCGCCCGCTGGCCGCTCACGCGCAGGTCGCGCACCGTCAGGCCGTCGCACCGCGAGAAATGCCAGCCGCCGCTGCCGCCCTTGAAGAGCGGCTGGTTCTTCGCGTCCAGCGCCTCCACCGTCAACCGCGCCACGCCACGCACCGACTGCCCGCCGGGATATTCGCCGGGACCAATCTTCAAGGTCGTGCCCGGTTTCAGCGCACCGACCGCCGCCCGCAACTGCGCCGCATCCCGCACAACCACGACTGGGCCAGCGGTCTCGGCGGCGTGAGTAACCAGCAGTGTCAACAACACGGCCAGCAAGGCAAACAGCAGCTTCATAGAAAGACAGAGGTGGAAACTCTTGCGCCTTCTTGCCCCTCTTTGTGGCTCACCGTTCCGCCTTGAGTGTGGCGATGAGGTAGTCCTCGGTCTTCGCGTGCTTCACGTCGGGCGCGCCGGGATAGACGAGTTCGCAGGTGACGCCGATGGCTTTGCACTTCTCCTGGAGCTTCACGCCGTAGTTGGACGTGTGCGTGGGGTCGCGCTGCTCTTGGCCGAGCGCGGGTGTGTCGGAGTAGGTCATCCAGATGGGCGGGTCGTCAGCGGTGACGTGCTCGATGGGGGAATACCTCTTAATCCACGGCAGGACCGACTCGCGCCCGGCAAGGAACGCGGCGAACTGCGTGTCGCGGGTCTTGTTGTCTTTCGGGTCCGACATGAAGCCGAAGGCGTGGCCGCCGTAACGGCTGTTGGGCGTCCACTCCTTCAGCTCCTTCGGGTCGAGCGAAGTCTGCGCGCCGATGACCGCCGCGCACCAGAGGCGCGTGGATTCGCGCGCGACGGGGTCAGTGCTCTTCGCATCGGCGAGGTCGGCGTGGAAGGTGAGCCACAGCGATGAACACGCGCCCGCGCTGCCGCCGGTCGCACCAATGCGTTGCTTGTTGATGTTCCACTCGGCGGCCTTGCTGCGCACGAACTGGAGCGCACGCGCGGCGTCTGCGATGGGCCACTCGACGGGCGGCTTCACGCCAGCAATCTGCGCCTGCGTGCTGTAGCGGTAGTTGATGGAGACGACGGAGATACCCGCCGCGAGATACTTCTCCAAGCTGGCGACTGTCTTCTTGTCGCCCGCCACCCAGCCGCCGCCGTGGATGTGGAAGACGACAGGCGTGGGTGTCGCGGAGTCGGCCTTGTAGAAGTCCAGCACCTGCCGCTCATGCGTGCCGTAGGCGACGTTCGCCTCCGTGGGCGCACGCTGGGCTTCGGCGGGCTTGGCGGCGGGCTTGGCCTTGGGGTCAGCTTTCTTTGGCGCGTCCTGCGCGGAGGATTGGCCGCAAAGAACGAAAAGTGACGCAAAGAGGGGAAGGAGGCGAACTACTGGTTTCATGGCGGTGGAGTGTGTGCCAACTGGAGCCGCGCGGCAATGTGGCAATGCGCTCGTCTTGGACTGCGGCGGCGTTGCTTCGTGGGGCGGACACTCATGTCCGCTGTGCGACGGTTGAGCCTTGGGGCTGCATACGGACAGGAGTGTCCCGCTTACTGCTGCTTGGCCTTCTTGGCGGGGGCTTTCTTCGGGGCGTCCTGAGCTTCGAGGAAACGCTTCCAGTTCACGGGCACGTCGTTGGCCTGCTTCGCTCCCGGCGTGCTGCGGCCTTCGCTGACCAGCTTTTCCATGACGGCGGTGAGTTCGGTGACGAGGGCGGGTTTCTCGGCGGCGAGGTTCTTGGTTTCGCCGAGGTCGGCGGCGAGGTCGTAGAGTTGCACGCGGGGCGCGGCGTTCTCTGCCTTGGCCGCGCCGCCGCCGAAACCGCCGCCCGCCTGACCGAAGATGATTTTCCAATCGCCTTGCCGCAGCGAGGGCAGGCCGCTCGACGCGTGACTGATGGCATGCTGGCGAATCGGCTTTTCCTCGCCGCGAAGGAGCGGCAGCAGGCTAACGCTGTCCTCGCCCACAGTGGGCGGGAGTTTTGCGCCGAGCACATCGGCGAAGGTCGCCATGAAGTCCGCCTGCATCACAAGTTGGTCGCAGCGTGTGACGGGTTTCACCACGCCGGGCCAGCGCACGATGAACGGCACGCGATGCCCGCCCTCCCACGCGTCGGCCTTGTAGCCGCGCAGCGGGCCGCTGGGGAAATGACCCTTCGCCTCCATGTCCTTCGCGCCGATGTAGGGCGCGCAGCCGTTGTCGCTGGTGAAAATGACGAGTGTCTTCTCCGCCGCGCCGCTCTTGTCCAGCGCCGCCAGCACGCGGCCGACGGCCGCGTCGGTCTCCATCACGAGGTCGGCGTAGTCGCCAAGGCCGCTTTTGCCCTTCCACTCCTTGTTGACGGCGAGCGGTGTGTGCGGCGAGGTCAGCGGCATGTAGAGGAAGAACGGCTCCGCCTGCTTCGCGCTGCGCTCGATGAACGCGCACGCGCGGTCGGTGAGTGCGGGGAGAATGCCTTCAAGCGTCCAGTCCTTCAGCGCGGGGCCCTGGATGCTGGCCTGGTTCTTTTCCAGCCGCGCGGGCGCAAGCAGCTCGCTGGGGATGCCGACGGTGAGGTCGTTCTCGATGAAACAGTAGGGTGGCCAGTTCGGCACGTCGGTGCCGAAGTAGGTGTCGAAGCCGCGAGTGGTCGGGCCGCCGCCGATGGGCTTGGCATAAACTTCCTTCCACGCGGCGCGGTGCGCGTCCGTAACGGCAGTGGTGACTTCACCGCCGCCGCCGGCCTTGCCGCCGAACCCGGTGAAGAGCGGTCGCTGGTCCGGCGTGATGGCCCAGTCCCAGCCGAGATGCCACTTGCCGATAGCGCCGGTGCGATAGCCATGCTGTTTGAGCAGGCCCGCGAGTGTCAGTCGGTCCGGCGCGATGAGTGGCCGCTCCAAGTAGCCGACAATGCCCGTCTGCAAGCGCGACCGCCAATGGTAGCGCCCCGTGAGCAACGTGTAGCGCGTGGGCGAGCACACGCCGCTGCTCGTGTGCGCGTCGGTGAAGCGCATCCCTTGCGTGGCGAGCCGGTCGAGGTTCGGCGTCGGGATTTTCCCGCGCTGCGGGTTGTAGCACTGCACGTCGCCGTAGCCGAGGTCGTCGGCGAGGATGAGAAGGATGTTGGGCTTGGCGGGCGCGGCGAGAGATTGGCCGCAAGCGAGCGCAAAGAGCGCAGTGAGAAGAAGGTGAGCTGGTGTCATGGGTTGAGGGAGGCTGGAGATGTTTACTTCGCCGACTTCTTCGCGGTGGGCTTGGTTTCCACCTTGCAGTCCGGGTCGCGTGGGACGGCGGAGCCGGTCTGCTCGACGGGATGCGTGAAGAGATAGCGCCAGACGTCCTCGTGGATGAACTTGCCCGCCGCGTCCTTCACTGCCGCCCCGCCGGGCACCACGGAGCTGTGCGCGCGCTTGGCGTCGCCCTTCACGTTGGCGTCGGTGATGAGGCGGCGGGTGTGGCCGTAGGGCGCGGCGACCTTGTCCACATTCACGATGGGGCCGAACTGGTGCAGCCCAAGCAACTCCCACGAGCGACAGTAGTGGTCTCCGGACCAGCCACCGTCGAGCACATGGCTGAAGGCGAAGTAGCGGTTTGCTGGCGTGGCAGACGGCAGCGCCTGCCAAAGCTCGGCTTGGTCGCGCGGCCCGCAGAACATCACCACGCGGTCCACCTTTTGGTGCTTGGCGAAGCGCGCCGCCGTGGTCGAACCGTGCGAGCTGCCGGCCATGATGACGCGGTCCCAGCGTAGACCGGCCTTATCGTCCGTGAGAAAGTAATCCCAGCGGCTCGCCGGGTTTTCCTTCGCCAGCCATTTCACGAACTGCAACGCGCGCTCCATCATGCCGTCCGGCTTGGGGATGCTCACCAGCGGGCTGAAGTCCTCGCCGGTCGCGGCTTCGAGGCGGATTTTGCCGAGCAGCAGCCCGTCGTCGCCGGGCGACTGGTCGCCGAACTTGCCGAACCAGCCGTTCGCGTAGTGGACGCGGACGGCGTGCAAGCCGTAGCTGTTCACGCGCTCGAACAGGCCCGCGCTCTGCCCCATCAGCCAGATCACGAGTTTGCCCTGAGGTTTCACGCGTGTGTCCACGGATGCGTGCTGTGTGTCCTCTGGCTTGCCGTCCTTCTCAAACAGGAACCCGATCTCCGGGTGCGGCTTGGCGCGAGGATCGATCTGGCTGGCGCGAGCGGTCAGCGCGTAACGCTTTGGCGTCGGGTCGTTGAAGGTCAGTGGCGGGTCTAAGGCGAGGGCTTGGCCGCGAAAGGACATCAAAAGCGGAGCGCAAAGGACGAACAAACGTGCAGAGTTCATGCGCTGGAGGTTAATCACAAACGGACACGCGTGGAGACGGATTTGTGTCGCTCCGCATGGCCGCCGCAGCCCCTTGAGCGACTCACTCCGTAACCGCTGCACGATGGCCCGCCGCCACGCGCAGCTTCGCTGCCTCCGAACTGGCACATCGATAGACCGCCTTGAGACAGACAGTGCAGACGCGGATGTCGCGCTCCCCGGCAAGCGGCAACTTGTCCCAGTCACGTGGGCATTCGCCGTTGTCCAGATTTTCACAATCAAGGATGCGTGTCATGGGGCGAAAACTGGCGTGGAATGGAAAAACGTCAAGTCAGTAGGCTGGGTCTGCTTCAGCGTTTCAAATGGCGATCCAGCAATTCCTCCGCTGCAGCCTGCGCTTCCGGTGGATAGCGGTGGCCTTGGCGATGGTTCAGGAGACGGACATGGTCCCTTGCGCCGAGCAACTCATAGACGGGCCGTGCGGCTTCAATGAAGGCCGCGCTCTTGTCGTTGTCGGCGGAGTTGCCGGCGAGCAGCAGGAACGGGCGCGGTGCGATGAGCGCGATGAGTTCGTGGTGCTCGCGCGCGAAGCCCGGCTGCTTGATGCGTGGGCCCAGATACCACGGCGCGTCCCAGTTGCTGAAGGTCAGCCCGATGCCGCCTTCGCTGAACACGGCGACCTTGAACCGCTCATCCAACGCGGCGGCGTAGAGCACTTCCTTTGCGCCCAGCGAGTGGCCGAGGCTGCCGATGCGCTCGCGGTCCACCTGCGGCAGGGATTCCAGATAATCCGCCGCGCGGATGCCGTCCCACGTCATGCGCGCCATGCCGGTCCAGGTGGGGTGTTGCTGCTGCATGCGCTTCACCCAATCGGCGTAGCCCGCGCCGTCCGTGAAGATAAAGCAGCGCGGGCAGATGACCACGTAACCGCGCTTCACGAGCTGCACGCCGTGCATGAGCTCGGGCACGGAGGCATCAATGCCCGCCGCCTGCTGCGCCTGTGACTTCACGGTCTGGTGGAAGACAACGACTGCGGGCAGTTTGCCCGTGGCGTTCTTGGGTATGAGCACGTAAGCATCCGTGAACACGCCGTCCTCGACCTGATACTTCACGAGCTGCCGCGTGAAGTCGGGAAGCGTCTCGGTAGCCAGCACCTCCGCCTTCAGCGGCGCGCGCTCCTTGGGGAACTCGCCGAGAAAGGCCAGCCACTCCGAGCGCAGCGCTGCCCGCCGCTCCATCCAGGCGGCGGGAGAAGTGATGGGCTTGCCCGCCTCATTCATCAGCAGCGGAGCAAGTTGATTTGCGGTCGCTCCTCCGGGTTTATCCGCTGCCCTCAGCAAAAAGCCGCTCAGGCATAACGCGACAGTAGCAACCAGCAGGGCAGGGCAGGAGGTGGTTCGCCTTGCGAAGCTGTTCACGCTAGGAGGGATTTGATCACGGTGCCGCCGAACTGGCTGAGCTGCTTGAAGCGGCCGGCGTGGTAGTAGGTGAGTTTGTTGTCGTCCAGGCCGAGGAGTCGCAGGAGGGTGACGTGGAAGTCGCGGACGTGGGCTTTGCCTTCGACGGCGGTCATGCCGAGGTCGTCGGTGGCTCCGATGGTGTGCCCTGCATTGCAACCGCCGCCGG
>SXTU01000120.1 GCA_005791875.1 Verrucomicrobiales bacterium | reverse complement strand
GGTATGACGTCGTCCTCTCCGGCACGGCGGCAGCGCTGGTGTTTAACACGCTGTTCTGCCCGAACATCGACCCGCTCGCGGGCACGATGGCGGCGTTCGCCACTTACGCCGTCGGGTTCTTCGCGCGACCGCTGGGCGGCGTCATCTTCGGCCACTACGGCGACAAACTCGGGCGCAAGTCCGTGCTCGTCGCCACGCTCATGCTCATGGGCGTGGCGACGTTCTGCATCGGCCTGCTGCCGACTTACGAACAGGCGGGCGTGCTCGCACCGGTGTTGCTCGTCACGTTGCGCTTCGTGCAAGGGCTGGGTGTCGGCGGCGAATGGGGCGGCGCAGTGCTGATGGCGGTGGAGCACGGGCATCGCGGGCGACGCGGCTTCTACGCGAGCTGGGTGCAGGCCGGCGTGCCGGTCGGTCTGCTGCTCTCCAACGGAGTTTTCTCCGCGTGCTCCTCGATGCCAGAGGCGGACTTTCTCTCGTGGGGCTGGCGCGTGCCGTTCCTGCTGGGAATTTTGCTGCTGGCGGTCGGCATGTTCATCCGGTTGCAGATTTTGGAAAGCCCGCTGTTCGAGGCCGCGAAGGCCGCTGCGCCAGCCGCTCCGGCAAGTCTGCCCGTGCTGGAAGCCATCCGGCTGCACCCGCGCAACGTGCTCGTGGCGATGGGCGCGCGCTTCGCGGAGAACGCGTCGTTCTATGTCTTAACCGTGTTCGTGCTTTCCTACGCGACGACGAAACTTGCTTTCACGAAAAGCGAGGTGCTCAACGGTGTGCTCATCGGTTCGGCGGTGCAGCTCGTGGCGATTCCTTTCTTCGGCGCGCTGTCGGACCGCGTCGGGCGACGCCCGGTGTATCTCGGGGGAGCGGCGGCCATGGCGCTCTTTGCATTCCCGTTTTTCTGGCTCGTGGACACGCGCGCGACGGCGGGTTTGTGGGCTGCAATCGCAGTCGGGCTGGTCGTCCACTCCGCGATGTATGGGCCGCAGGCGGCATTCTTCTCCGAGTTGTTCAGCACGCGCGTGCGGTGCAGCGGCGTGTCGCTGGGCTACCAGCTCGCGTCGCCGTTCGCGGGCGGGCTCGCGCCGCTCATCGCCACGGCGCTGCTCAAGTGGGCGGACGGCAACCCGTGGCCCGTGGCGCTCTATCTCATCGGGATGTCCGCCATCACGCTCGTCTCCGTATGGTGCGCGCAGGAGACGCACCGGACAGAGCTGACGGAGGAGCGCGGCGTTCACGCCACAGAAGGCAGCGGCAAGTGAGCAGCGGTGAAATGTGCTGAAGCGCGAGGCTTTGTGCGGCCTGAGTGCTTCGCTCCGTCACTTCGCGAAGCACTCAGGCGGAATCTGACCGGATGTGCCCACATGCGGGCAGAAGTCCATTTGCCGGAGGACATCAGCGTCGAGCTTCACGCCCGGCGCAAGTTCCCGCAAATGCAGTCCGTCCGCCTTCAGCTCAAACACGGCGCGCTCGGTGACGTAGAGCACTTGCTGGCCGCGCGCGATAGCGGACGGGCCGTGGAAACAGACTTGTGCAACGCGCTTCACAAACTTCGCCTTGCCGCCCTCGCGCGTGATGTGCAGCACGCCATCGTTCGCGTCAACTTCCAGCCCCTCCGCGCGGAACGTGCAGGCGAAGACGACGCGCCGTGCGCTCTGCGTGATGTTGACGAAGCCACCCACTCCGGCGAAACGTCCGCCGCCCAGTGCGGTCACGTTCACGTTGCCCTCGGCGTCCACTTCGAGCGCGCCAAGCACGGCGATGTCCAAGCCGCCGCCGTCGTAGAAATCAAACTGAGACGGCTGGTCCACGACGGCCTCCGGGTGCGCGCTGCAACCGAAGCTCAAGCCGCCCGCCGGCACACCACCAATGGGCCCGCTCTCCAGCGTGAGCGTGAACTCCGCGAGCCGCCCCGTCTCCGCCGCGACCGCCGCGACGGACTCGGGCACACCGATGCCGAGGTTCACGATGTCGCCGGCGTGGATTTCATTGAGCACGCGGCGGCCGATGATTTTCCGCTCACTGAACGGCATCGGCTCGAAAGCAGCGGAACTGCCCGCGCTCGTGACGTAAGACTCGTTGAACGACTCGGCGAAGGTCTGGTCGTGCTGCGCGCCGCCGGAGACGACGATAAAGTCCACGAGCACGCCCGGCACGCGCACGGCCTTGGGATCGATGATGCGCTCGACGACCCGCCCGACCTGCGCGATGACGATGCCGCCGTGGTTGCGCGCCGCCTGCGCGATGGGCAGCACCTCGCCGATAAGCGCCTCGCGTTCGAGTTTGAGATTGCCACGTGCGTCGGCAGTCGTCGCGCGGATGAGGCCGACGGTGACGGGGAAGGTGCGGTAGCGCAGCCAGTCCTCGCCATCGAGCGAGACGCGTTCGACGAGCGGTTCGGTTGTGCGCGCGTTGAGCCGGCCGCCGCCGTTGAGCGGGTCAATGAAGGTGTTCATCCCGATGCGCGTGAAGACGCCGGGGCGCTTCGCCGCGATTTCCCGGAGCAGCACGCAGAGGACGCCTTGCGGGAAGTTGTAGGCCTCGATCTCGTTCGCCAGCGCGAGCCGGCCCAGCTTCGGCGCGAGGTTCCAGTGGCCGCCGATGACGCGCTTCAACAAGCCCGCGTGCGCGAGATGGTTCAATCCGCGTTCGCCTTTGTCGCCCTGCCCTGCGCAGTAAAGCAGCGTGAGATCGCGCGGCGAGTCGCTCTCCAGAAAGCGACGCTCCAGCGCGGACGTAAGCATCTCGGGGTGTCCGGCCCCGACGAAGCCCCCGACCGCAACCGTCGCGCCGGACGGAATCGCCGCCGCAGCCTCCGCGGCGGAAACGATGCGCGCCGCAGCTCTCACCCTCTCCAACCTCCGTTGACCTCGATGGTCTGGCCGCTGACGTAGCTGGCGAGCGGTGAACAGAGGAAAAGCGCGACGTTCGCGACTTCCTCGGGCGTGCCGATGCGGGCGAGGGGGATGTTCTTCAGCATCTCGGCTCGAACGGACTCGGGAATCGTCGCCGCCATCGTGGTGTTGATCACACCGGGCGCGATGGCGTTGGCGCGGATGCCACGGCGCGCACCCTCGCGGGCGAGCACGCGCATCATCGCCTGCACGCCGGCCTTGGCGGCAGCGTAGTTGGCTTGTCCGAAGAAGCCCTGAATCGCCGCGATGCTGCCCATGCTCACGATGGCCCCGTCGTCGCGCATGACTTCGAGGCCAAACTTGCAACAGTGGAAGACGCCCGTGAGGTTCACGTCGATCACAGCCTGCCAGTCGTCGGAGGAAAGCTTGGCGATGGTGCGGTCGCGGAGAATGGCGGCGTTGTTGATGAGGAAGTCCAGCCCGCCGCGCCGTGCCTTTACCGCCTGCATCATCACGCGGACGGCGTCGGCGTCGGCGACATCTGCCGCGAGCACGTCGGCGCTGTCGGGGCGCAGCGCGTTAAGTTCGGCGGCCAGCCGCTCCGCGTCCGCGCGCGTAGTGCCGAGGTCAGGGTGGTTCAGCGCAACGGTCGCGCCGGCGGCGTGGAAGGTGCGCGCCATCTGCGCGCCGATGCCTTGGGATGCGCCGGTGATGAGGGCGACCTTGCCTGAAAGGTCAATGGTGATGGCCATGTGGTGGGCGGATTATGCCGGACAAGAAGCGGCAGTTCAATCGGGGAGGGGATGATTCTACGAAAGCCTTCGCATTAATTCTTGTCTCGCGCCGGACACTCAATAGCTTGCGCCCGTGAAATCGCTAACCGCCTTGCTGTTGTCCACCTCCGTCTTCGTCGCCCTCGCTGCCGCTCCGTGGCGCGAGTCGTTCGATCAGGTCAAACCTGGCACCTTGCCGCAGGGCTGGACCGGAGCGCAATCGGGCGAGGGGAAACCCGTGTGGGCCGTGGTGGCGGATCCCTCCGCGCCAAGCAAACCGAACGCGCTGAAGCAGTCCGGCAATGCCAGCTATCCGCTCGCGATTCAGGATTCCTCCGCGCTGAAGGACGGCTTCGTGGAGGTAAAGTTCAAGCCCGTGGCCGGCGAGGACGATCAGGCTGGCGGAGTCGTCTGGCGCTACAAGGACGCGGGGAATTACTACGTCGCCCGCGCAAACGCGCTCGAGGGAAACGTCCGCATTTATCATTTTCTCAACGGCAAGCGCACGCAGTTCAAGGGCTTGAACCTCCCGGTCGCCACCGGCCAATGGCACACGCTGCGCGTCGAGTTCGCGGGCAGTCAGTTCAAGGTCAGCTTGAACAACAAACCCATGTTCGATGCGGAGGATGCGACGCACAAGGACTCCGGCAAGGTCGGCCTCTGGACCAAAGCCGACAGTGTCACGCTCTTCGACGACTTTAGTTTCGGATCGAAGTAAGCGGCGCTCTCGTTGCCCAAGCTCCCAAGCCATCGGGCCATTCGTTCCTCTCACCCGCGGCCTGTGCAGGCCGGGAGCAATCTCGTTGCTTCCACACATGATTGCTGGGAGAGCGGCATGGTGATTCTTCAAAACGACCTGCGCTACCACCGGCGGCGCATCGGGCAACTTCGGCAGTCGGGCTGAAATCTCCCAACGGACCACGAAGAGTGGGTGCTCTTCACCGACACGACCGTCGGGCTCTCGCCGATGGTCGTGCGAGGGCAAGTGTTCGTCGGGTCGAATGACGACCTTGAAGCAAGTCCTGCTGCAGCCGCTGGCCGGACGGGGCGAATCAGCCGCCGATGCAACTCATCGTGCGCTCGGGCTGCTGGAAGCCCGGCTCACCGATGTGGTGGCGGTCTTCCTTGCCCAGCACGATCGCGCGCAGGCTAGCGACAAGAGCGGCGTCGCTCGCATTGCCGCGCAGGAGCGGCTTGAGGTCGTGCTCGTGGAGGCTGAACAGGCAGGTGCGGATTTTCCCGTCGGCAGTGAGCCGCAGGCGGTTGCAGTGGCCGCAAAAGGATTCGGTGACTGGCGCGATGATGCCGATCTCGCCGCGTCCGTCCGCGAAGATCCAGCGCTTCGCGGTCTCGGACTTGTTGTCGGAGATGACGGGCCGCAAGTCGAAGCGCGCTTGCAGCCGCGCGAGGATTTCGCGGCCCGGCACAACCAAGTCACGCAGCCAGGCGCGGCCGGAATCCAGCGGCATGAACTCGATGAAGCGGAAGCTCAGGGCCCGCTCGCGGGCGAATTCAGCCAGGCGCTCCAGCTCGTGGTCATTCAGACCGCGGATGACCACGGCGTTGACCTTCACCGGCGCGAAACCCAACTCTTTCGCCTGCGTGATGCCCGCCAGCACGGCGCGCAGGCCATCGCGGCCCGTGATGCGCTTGAAGTTGTCGTGGTCGAGCGAGTCGAGGCTGAAGCTGACGCGCTTAAGCCCGGCAGCGCGCAAGGCGGCGGCGTGCCGCGCGAACTCCGAGCCGTTCGTCGTCATCGCGAGGTCGCGGATGCCGGCGATGGGCGCAAGTCGGGCGACGAGGTCCGGCACGCCGCGACGCAGCAGCGGCTCGCCGCCGGTGATGCGGACCTTCTCGATGCCCAGCCCGACGGCGACGCGCACGACGCGCTCGATCTCCTCGTAGGTGAGCAGCGCGGACTTGGGCTTCCACTCGCGGACGATGGGCGTGAGCGTGGGCTGCGGGTTCTTGAGGGCGTCGAACTTGCCACGATAGAAGTTCGCGGCCTCCTCCGTCTCCGGCAGGCAATACATGCACCGGAAGTTGCAGCGGTCGGTGATGCTGACCCGGAGGTCGCGCATGGTGCGGCCGAAGGAGTCGTTGAGCGGGGGCGGGGCGGCCATGGGAAAGTAATTAGTGCTTAGTAGTTAGTCGGCCCAACGGTGCTTACTAAGCACTAATTACTAATCACTCTCTTCGCGACACCAAGGGCCAACGCCGCGCTCACTTCTTCTTCGGCGTCGGCGCGACAGGGAAATCAGGTCCAACAGTCACGCTCTTCTCAACGCCGCCTTCGGCGGGCTTCGGCGCGGAGGGCGCGGGGGCCTTGATCGTCACCGTGCCGTCGCGGTGGACCTCGACGTTGAGCTGGCTGCCCTTGGTGGTCATGGGCCGCGCGGAGACGAGCGGTTTCATGCCCTCGTTGAGGAGCTGCGCGCCCTTGCGCTCGTCCAGAAACGTCCCGCGCCGCATCCAGTCCATGCGACGGGCTGTGGCCTGGTCGCTCTTGATGGTGGACATCTGCTCCTTGAGGAAGGCGAGGTCGTTCATCTTGCGCTCCATCTCGGTCCGCTCTCCCTGCATGCGGGCAAGTTCCTTCGTGAGGAAGGCCTTGTCGTCCTTCGCGACCTGCAGCTCACCCTCGACGAGCGTGATGCGGGCGTTCAGCGTGCCGATGGTGGAACGGAGCTTCGTGATGTCGGCGTTGAGGCCGGCGATCTTCGCGTTCAACTGGTCGCGGGTGTCCTGAAGGTCCTTGATGCTGGCGTTGCGCTTGGCAATCTCATCTGCCTTGGACTTGTCGAGCGCTGCATAACGCGCGGCGGCGGCGGCGGCATCCGCGGCGGCCTTGTCCTGCGCGGCGGTGAGGGCGGTCTCAACTTTCTTGGTCTCGGCCTGCGCGGACTTGGTCTCCGCTTGAGCTGTCCTGGTCGCATCTTGGGCCTGCTTCGTGGCGGCCTGGGCGACTCTGGTCTCGCCCTGGGACTTGGTGAGCGAGTCCTTCGTCTGGCCCAGTTCGGC
This sequence comes from Verrucomicrobiales bacterium, assembly GCA_005791875.1. GTDB lineage: Bacteria > Verrucomicrobiota > Verrucomicrobiia > Limisphaerales > SXTU01 > SXTU01. The sequence goes on along the minus strand of SXTU01000120.1, from coordinate 7,079 downwards.
GGTGGTGGCCTCGACCTTCGCGGTGAGCGCCTTGGCCTCCTCGGTCTTGGCGACGAGGTTCGTGGTCAGCGTGTCGTTGACCTTCTTCTGCTCGGTGAGCTTGCCGTCAGTCTCCTTCACCGTGCCTTCGAGCGTGGCGATCTTGCCGTCGTCCACCTTCTTCTGGTCCACCGCGTTTTGGTGCCGCATGAGCAGGCCGACGCCCAGCAACACGCTCAGAGCCACCAACACCATCACTGCTGTCTTGTTATTCATACTAGCGAAACATGGGGAGGGGGGGCGGATTTGGCAAGCCCCCAAGCGGCGTCTCCGGGCGTGCATCCTCTGCTGGGGTGTGGCTAAGTGGTCCTGATGAGCTGCGCCTGCTCTGAGCAATGCGCCGCGCCCCCGGCCGCGCTGCCAGCCGCCACGGAGTTTTCCGTCCGCGGCCTGAACTGCCAGAGCTGCGTGCGCAAAGCCACAGCCGCGCTCGAAGCGGTCCCCGGCCTCGCCAGCGCCGCTGTCAGCCTCGAAGAATCCCGCGCCACCGTCCGCTGGCAGCCGGACGCCACGCATTCCGCTGACACCATCGTCCGCGCCCTGCAAACCGCCGGCTTCGAAGCCGAACCCATTCCGCATTCCGCACTCCCCATTCCGCATTCCCCCTGGTCCCCGTTCAGCGGCTGGCAGTTCAATGTCTTCTTCGGTGGCGCGGTCACGCTGCTGCTCATGCTCGGCGAATGGGCGTTTGGACTCGGCATGGAGCGATGGTTTCAGTGGGCGGCCTTTGCGCTGGCGTTGCCGGTGCAGGCTGTGTGCGGCACGCGTTTCTACGCCGGGGCTTGGCGGCAACTCAAGGCCGGCAGCTCGAACATGGACACGCTCGTCGCGCTCGGCTCCACGACGGCCTTTGGCTTCAGCACTTGGGGGCTCTTCACCGGCTGGCACGGGCATCTCTACTTCATGGAGGCCGCCGCCATCATCACGCTCATCAGCGTCGGCCACTGGCTCGAAGCCCGCATGAGCGCGCACGCCGCGAGTTCGCTGAAGGCATTGTTGGACCTCGCGCCGCAAACCGCCCGACGCCTTGATGCCGCCGGCGCGGAAAGCGAAGTTCCCGTCGCCGAACTCAAAGTCGCCGACCGCGTCGCGCTCCGCCCCGGCGACCGCGTGCCGGTGGACGGCGAAGTCCTCGGAGGCCAGTCCGCCGTAGACGAGGCGATGCTCACGGGCGAATCGCTGCCGGCCGAAAAATCTCCCGGCGCGAAACTCTACGGCGGCACGGTGAACCAGAATGGCCGCCTCGTCTTCCGCGTCACCGCCACCGGCGACGCCACCGCGCTCGCGCAAATCATCGCGGTCGTGCAACGGGCGCAGTCCAGCCGCGCGAACATCCAGAAGCTTGGCGACCAGGTCAGCGCGGTGTTCGTGCCCATCGTGGTGCTCGTGGCGTTGGGCACGGGGCTGTGGTGGGGGCTGGCTTACGAGAGCGCGTTGCGGGTGGCGACGACGCTGTTGCCGTTTCTGAAGCCGGAGCATTTTCCCGCGGCGCCGCTCGCCGCCGCTTTCATCCACGCGGCAGGTGTTTTGATCGTTGCGTGTCCCTGCGCGATGGGCCTCGCCACCCCCGCTGCCATCATGGCCGGTGTGAACGCGGCGGCGCGGCGCGGCATCCTGATTCGCGACGGCGCGGCTCTGGAGAAAAGCGGGCGCATCACGGCTGTGCTCTTCGACAAGACCGGGACGCTCACGGAAGGGAGGCTTGCGGTGGCGGCAGTGCATGAAGTGACGCCCGGTGCGGAGCCAGTCAAGGAACTCGCCGCCGTGCTCTCTGCTCCATCGAATCATCCGCTGAGCCGGGCTGTAGCGGCGGTCTGCGACCGCCGTTCCGGTGCCGACGCACAGCCCGAAGTCGGCGGTAGCAGACCGCCGCTACAGGATTGGCGTGAAGTTCGCGGCTCCGGCATTGAAGCCACGAGCGAAGGCATAGTTTACCGCCTCGGCTCCTTGCGCTGGCTGGCGGAAGCGGGCGTGAGCGCGGAGGCAAATTCTTTTGTCCCAGAGTGGACTTCTCAAGGCGCAACCGTCCTAGGCCTCGCGCGCGGCTCCGAGTTGCTCGCGCTCTTCGCGCTGCGCGACCAGTTGAAGCTGCACGCCGCTGAGGTGGTCGCGGGCTTGCAGCGTCAGGGCAAAGCCGTTTTCCTCGTGACCGGCGACAACGCGCAGACCGCCGCCGCCGTCGCCGCGCAGGCAGGCATCGCGAAGGAAAATCTCTTCGCCGAAATTCGACCCGAGCACAAGGCCGGCATCGTGCAGCAGCTTCAGGCACGCGGGCAGCGCGTGGCCTTCGTCGGCGACGGCATCAACGACGCGCCCGCGTTGGAGCAGGCGGACCTCGGCATCGCCGTCGCGCGAGCGAGCGACGTGGCGCGCGAGGCGGCGGACTTTATTCTCCTCCAGTCCGACATCCAGGCCATCCCCGAGGCGCTCGGCCTCGCGCAGGCGACGCTCCGCACCATCAAGCAAAACCTCTTCTGGGCGTTCTTCTACAACGCCGCGGCCGTGCCGCTCGCGGCGCTTGGCCTGCTGAGTCCCGTGCTCTGCGCGGCGGCGATGGGCTTGTCCGACCTACTGGTCATCGGCAACGCGCTGCGGCTGCGCGCGTGGCGGAAGGGCTGAATCATTGCGCGGCGAACAGAAGCGTGGACACCGGGCGACGCCATTCCTATCGTCGGCGCGTGAAGCCCATTCTGTTGTCAGCCGTTTCGCTCTGCCTCGCGGTCCTCACCAGCCATGCCGCCGACCGACTCAAAATCCCCGACTACTACGAATGCCCGCGCGCAACCGGACCCATCAAGATTGATGGCAATGCCGACGAGCCTGCCTGGGCCAAGGCCGTCGTCATCGAGTCCTTCGTCGCGTTCTGGGCGAACCGTCCCGCGAAGACCAAGACCAAGGCGCGGCTGCTCTGGGACGACGAACATATTTACTTCCACGCCGAGATGGAGGACGCCGACCTCTACTCCGACGTGCGCGAAGCCAACGGCCACATCTGGGAGAACGATGTCTTCGAGCTGTTCTTCAAGCCCAGCGAGACCTCGCTCGCCTACTACGAGTTCCAGATCAACCCGCTCAACGCGCAGTTCCACACGTTCCTGCCCTCGCGCGGCGCGGGCGGCTTGCGGCGCGCGCTCAGCTCGACCGAGGACGGCAAGTTCAACATGAAGACCGCCGTGATGCTGCAAGGCTCGTTGAACAACTGGCGCGACACGGACAAGGGCTGGTCTGTCGAGGGGCGCATCCCGTGGAAGGACTTTCAGCGCACCGGCGGCGGGCCGAAGGTGGGCGCCGTGTGGCGTTTCGCGCTGTGCCGCTACGATTACTCGAAGAACTTCGAGTCGCCCGACCTCTCGAGCTGTGCGCCGCTCACCGCCCAGTCCTACCACCGCTACGAGGATTACGCCCGGCTCAAGTTCGTCACGGCGACCCACGTGGTGCAGGCGGGCAAGGTGACGGCCAAGTGACCCAAGAATTTCCCAAACCATGAAACTCATCGCCCTCGCTCTCGCCACGTTGGTGACCGCCACCCACATCTCCGCCCAGCCCGTGCGGCCAAAGGAAGCCGACGCCAGCGAACTCGCGCAGCAGATCATTGCCGCCTACGAGAAGGGCGACGTGAAACAAGCCCTCGCCCTCGCCACCAAGTTCATCGAGGCCGCGCCGAAAAATCCGCAGAGCTGGTCCCTGCGTGGCAGGATTCACTCGGCACAACGCCAGCACGAGCTGGCCGCCGCGGACCTGGCCGAGATCCCCAAGCTCACCCCGCAGTCTGCCTCCGCCTGGCAGCAGAGCGGCGTGGAATACTTCCGCGCGGGCAAGATAAAGGAGTCCATCACGGCGTTCGACAAGTTCCTCGAGCTTGACCCCGCGCAGCGGCCCCAGCACTGGCAGCGCGGCATCTCGCTCTACTACGCGGGCCGCTTCAAGGACGGCAAGGAGCAGTTCGAGATCCATCAGACCGTCAACTCGAACGACGTGGAGAACGCCGTCTGGCATTTCCTCTGTGCCGCGCGCGCGGATGGCCTTGAGAAGGCGCGCAAGGGCCTGATCCCAATCGAGGGCGACGGCCGTGTGCCGATGGCGCAGGTCCACCAGCTCTTCGCCGGCAAGGCCAAGCCCGAGGACGTGCTCGCCGCCGCGAAGGCCGCGCCTGCCGAAACGCGTTCTGGCGAGCCGATGTTCTACGCGCACCTCTACCTCGGCATTTACTTCGAGGCCATCGGCGACGCGAAGCAGGCGCGCGACTACATCTTCAAGGCCGCCGAGCGAGCGAACCAAAATGGCTACATGGGCGACGTGGCCCGCGTCCACGCGGAGATTTTGCGCAAGCTGGAGAAGAAGTGATCCGGCTTCAGGGCAAGCTTCCCAGAAGGCCTGCGCCTGCTAGTCTCCCGCCATGAAACTCGCTCTCACTCTCGCCCTCGCCGTGCTGGCCCAGCTCGCCTCCGCCCAGTCCAAGCTGCTCGCCGACATCCCGCTCAAGGACATCAACGGCAAGGACACCTCCCTCAAGGCCTACGCCGGCAAGGTCCTTCTCATCGTCAACGTCGCCTCGCAGTGCGGAGCCACGCCGCAATACGGCGGCCTCGAAGCGCTGCACAAGGAATACGGCGCGCGCGGCTTCGTGGTCCTCGGCTTCCCTTGCAATGACTTTGGCGCGCAGGAGCCGGGCACCGCCGCCGAGATCAAACAGTTCTGCTCGACGAATTACAAAGTCACCTTCCCGCTCTTCGCGAAAGTCAGCATCGCCGCCGGCCCGGAACAGCATGCACTTTTTGCCGCGCTCACCGGCAAAGGCTCGCCCCATCCCGGCGCAGTGACATGGAACTTCGCCAAGTTCCTCGTGGGCCGCGACGGCAAGCTCGCCGCACGCTTCGACACCAGCACCGAGCCGGACGACTCCGCGCTGGTGAAGTCCGTGGAGAAGGCGCTGGCCGCGAAGTGACGAGTTAAGCTCCAAACCCAATAGCCCAAGCTCCAAAGAAGCTCCAAGTTTCAAATCTCAATGCGTCGCGCTCGCTGCAACTTCCAGTCACTGCGTTGCACGGAGCGTTTCCCGGCTCGCAACACTTGGAGCTTGGTGCTTGGGATTTCTTTGGAACTTGGATGTTGGGATTTGGAGCTTCTCCATGCTTCTCGCCCGCGTTAAGAAAGCCCGCCGCTGGCTGGTCCCCACCGTGGGCCTGCTGGTGATCGCCCTGATGCTTTACCGCTTCGAGCACAGCCAAGTCTATCATCCGACCCGCGACGCGGAATACACGACCGACGATGTGGGCCGCCCCGGCGAGGAAGTCTGGCTGAAGTCGCCCGACGGCCTGCGCCTCCACGCGTGGTTCTTCCCGGCGGACAAAGCGTCGCCGCGTGCGCGCTTCGTGATGCTCTTCTGCCACGGCAACGGCGGCAACCTCACCTCCCGCCCGGGCTACTACCGTGCGATTCTCGAGACCGGCGTCAGCCTCCTCGCCTTCGACTACTGCGGCTACGGTCTCAGCGATGGCGAGCCGAGCGAGGCTGGCACTTACACCGACGCAGCGACGGCCTACCAGTGGCTCCGCGCGCGCGGTTTCGCTCCGGAGAACATTCTGGTCTGGGGCGAGTCGCTCGGCGGCGGCATCGCCAGCCAGCTCGCGGCAACGCAAACTGTCGGCGGCCTCGTGCTGCAAAGCTCCTTCACCAGCATCCCGGACATCGGTGCCGAAGTTTTCCCATGGTTGCCGGTGAAGCTCATCAGCCGCATCAAATACGACAGCCTCAATCGCCTGCCCGGCATCACTTGTCCCGTCGTGGTCATGCACAGCCGGGCGGACACGACCATTCGCTTCAGCCACGGCGAGCGGAACTTCGCCGCCGCGCGCGAGCCAAAGGCCTTCGTCGAAATCGGCGGGGACCACAACGACGCCCTCCTCGCCAACCGCGCCGCCTACGTCTCCGGCGCGGAGCAACTCGTCCGACTGGTGGAAGGGAAGCAGGTGAGCAGGTGAGCAGGTGAGAACGCTGTATAGTGAGAACCGAATCCACCGCACCCGCCCACTTGCCCACTCTCACACTTTCTCAACTGCCCCCCATCACCATGAACCACACAGCCCTCCTCCTTCTCCTCGCCACGCTCGCCACTGCCGCGCACACTCGCGCTGTGGACATCATCGCGCACCGCGGTGCCTCGCATGACGCGCCTGAGAACACGCTCGCCGCTTTCAAGCTCGGCTGGCAGCAGCGCGCCGACGCCGTCGAACTGGACATCTGGCTCACCAAGGACGGGAAGATCATCGTCTCACACGACAGCGACACCAAGCGCACCACCGGCATCGCTAAGAAAATCCCCGAGAGCACACTGGCCGAACTCCGCTCCCTCGACGCCGGCTCCTGGAAGGACCCGAAGTGGAAAGCCGAGAAGCTGCCGACGCTCGAAGAAGTCCTCGCGCTCATCCCCGACGGCAAACGGCTCGTCATTGAGATCAAGTGCGGCGTGGAAGTGCTCCCCGAGCTGGAGCGCGTGCTGAAGGCCGCCGCCAAGCCCGCGTCGCAGCTCGTCATCATCAGCTTCCACCACGACGTCTGCGCGCAGTCGAAGAAGCTCTTCCCGAAAATCCCCGTGCTCTTCCTCTCCAGCTTCAAGCAGGACAAGGCCACCGGCGCGTGGACGCCGACGCCCGCCTCGTTGATCGCGAAGGCGAAGGCAGCCGGACTCGAGGGCATCAACCTCAGCTTCAAAGGCCCGCTCGACGCAGAGTTCGTGAAGAAGACGCACGCCGCCGGACTGAAGTTCTATGTCTGGACTGTGGACGACGCCGAGGTCGCGAAGAAACTCCTCGCCGCCGGCGCGGACGGCATCACGACGAACCGCCCCGAGTGGCTGCGCGAGCAATTGCGGTGAGCGGGATGCCGCGCTCCTGTCGCCTCATACCGAGTGTGGTTGAAATCCAGTAGAACGCGGCCCGGATGCTGGTGGATGCCTTCCCCCTCACCCCAGCCCTCTCCCTCCTGGAGAGGGAGCCAGTCATTCAGTCTCGAAGCAACAACGCCGGGCGGGTTGAAGCTGC
>SXTU01000001.1 GCA_005791875.1 Verrucomicrobiales bacterium | reverse complement strand
GCTCGAACAACTACGGCCCGCGCCAGGTCCCCGAGAAGCTCATCCCTGTCGTCATCAACAAAGCCGCCGCCCGCCAGCCCATCCCCGTCTATGGCGACGGCCTCAACGTCCGCGACTGGCTCTACGTGACCGACCACGCGCAAGCCCTCTGGCAAACGCTGCTTCGCGGTCGCAACGGCGAGACTTACTGCATCGGCGGCGGCAATGAGTGGGCGAACCTCCGCATTGTGGAGCTGATCTGCGACCTCGTGGACGAACTCGCCCCTCAACTCGGCGGAAATTCCCGCCAGCTCATCACCTTCGTGAAGGACCGCCCCGGCCACGACCGCCGCTATGCGATTGGCGCCGCGAAGATCGAGCGCGAACTCGGCTGGCGCCCCGCGCACACCTTCGAGTCCGGAATTCGCGAGACGGTGCGGTGGTATCTGGGAAGCTCTTCGCTTTCACCGACATGACGCCTGTCGCTGACAAATCCGAGAAACCAACAGGCGCTCGCACGTCCTGGCGGACGCGTCTGGCGTGGATATTCGTTGGCATGGGAGGCGTGTGTCTTTCCCTGTGGTTGCTGCGCGCTCCGCTGCTGGCCGGGGTCGCGCGGGTATGGATTGTGGACGATGCGTTGGCGCAGGCCGATGCCATTGCCGTGCTGGGCGGCGGGGCGCAATTCCGCACCTTCGCGGCGGCACGGTTGTATCATGCGGGCGTCGCTCCGCGCATCGCCTTCATGGATGTGGGGCTGGGACCGGAGGAGCGAGAACGCGGGCAGACCGTCTCAGGTGAGACGCGGTTGCTGCGGGACGTCCTGTTAAGCGAGCGGGTGCCAGAGGAAAACATTGTCTTGGTTGGTCGGGGAGAGACCAGCACGGCCGAAGAGGCTCGGGCGCTGCGCGACTGGGCGGTGAAGAGCGGCGTGAAGCGGCTGCTCATCCCCACCGACTATTTCCACACGCGCCGCGTGAGCTGGTATTTCCGCAAGGTGTTCGCCGGCACGGGCATTGAGACGCGGGTCCATGCTGTGCCCATGCGTGACTACACTCCTGACAACTGGTGGCAGGACGAGGACGGCGTCATCAGCTTTCAAAACGAGGTCATCAAGTCCGCGCTCTATCTCGCCCGCCGTTGAATTTCCTCTCCCCAGTGTCCTCAGCGCCGCTCACCGCCAGTTCAGATGCGAAGCAATCTGATGGTCGCGACCAAGCGGCACCATCGCCCGTGCGGACAAGCAGCAGTTGGCGGCGTGTCGGGCTGGGCTTGAGTGGACTGCTCGTGCTGGCCGTGCTCGCGTGGTGGTGCCGGACGCCTTTGCTTGGCGGACTGGCTCAGGCGTGGGTGCTGGATGAACCGCTCGTGCGGACCGATGTCATCGTGGCGCTGCCCCAAGTGTCCGGCTCGCCGGTGCTGGAGGCCGCACGGCTGTATCGCGAGGGCCTTGGTGCCAAGGTGGTAACGGTCAGCGCGCCGGTGCGGCCAACGGACAAGCTCGGTTTGACCACGCCGCATGACGAAGGGAACCGGCAACTGCTGCGCGAGAACGGCGTGCCGGAAATGGATTTCCTCATCCTCGGCCAGAATGTCCCTCACGCTCATGCGGCCGCCCAGACGGTTGCCGCGTGGACGAAGGAGAACGGGATTCGCTCGTTGACCGTGGTCACGGAGCAGTTCCAAACGCGGCGGGTGAAGTGGAGCCTCGACCGCGCGCTGCGTTCATCCGGGGTTGCTGTGCGCGTCCGTGCCGTGCCGGTGCGCGACTACACGCTGGCCCAGTGGTGGCGCAGCGAGCAGGGGCTGATTCACTTCGAGAACGAGGTGGTGCTGAATCTCTTCTACCGCCTGAACTACTGATGGACGCCACCGCTCCCATCTCCAGCCCGCGCCCCGAGCCGCACCTTGTCATCGAGGCCAGCCACGGCTGGCAGCTCATCAACTGGCGCGAGCTGCTGCACTACCGTGACCTCTTTTACTTCCTCGTCTGGCGCGACATCAAGGTGCGCTACTCTCAGTCCGTGCTGGGCATCGGCTGGGCGGTGATCCAGCCGCTGTTCTCGATGCTCGTGTTCACCATCGTCTTTGGGCGGCTGGCGAAGGTGTCCTCGGACGGCGCGCCGTATGCGCTGTTCAGTTTCGCCGCGATGGTGCCGTGGAGTTACTTCGCCAACGCGTTGGGCGACTCGAGCGGCAGTCTGGCGTCAGGACAGTCGATGCTCTCCAAGGTCTATTTCCCGCGTCTGATCCTGCCGATGGTCGGCGTGGTGTCGAAGCTCGTGGACTTCGTCATCGCGCTCGGAGTGCTGGCGTTGCTGATGGCGTGGTATCGGACGCTGCCGACGGTGAACGTGGTGTTCCTGCCGCTGCTGGTGGTCATCATGACGGGGACGGCCACCGGCGCGGGGATGTGGCTAAGTGCCTTGTCGGTGCAATTCCGCGACATCCGCTACGGCATGGGCTTTGGCTTGCAACTGCTGATGTATGCCGCGCCGGTCGTCTATCCCGCGAGCATGATCCCTGCGGAGTGGCAACTGGCCTACGCGCTGAATCCGATGGTCGGCGTCATCGAGGGCTTTCGCTCCGCGCTGCTGGACACCAACCCTATGCCGTGGGCTTGGATCGGCGTGGGTGCTTTGAGTGCTGCCGCCCTGTTGCTGTCGGGCTGCCTCTACTTCCGGAAAATGGAACGCACCTTTGCCGACGTTGCGTGAGGCAGCGGGCAGCCGGGAGCGGGGAGCATGGAAAGCGGCGTAGTCGAATATGCCTGACAAACAATTTCGCTTTCAGGACTTGGAAATATGGAACCGCGCTGCCGCGGTAAGCGGGAGGCTTTTCAAATTGGCCGACTCATTGGAGGGGCGGAAAATGTTCCGTTTCGCCGGGCAGTTGCGCGGCGCAACCCTGAGCATCACGAACAACATCGCGGAAGGCTCGGGCAGCGTCTCGGATGCGGACTTCGCCAGTTTCCTTAACTTCGCGCGCCGTTCAGTTTTTGAGGTGGCGAACATGCTGATGCTGTTGAAGCGCGACGGGTATCTCGGTGAGGCTGATGTCACCGGTTTGCTCAACGAGCTGGAGGAGCAAAGCAAGATGATCCTCGGATTCCGTCGCCGCCTGAAGTCCTAGCTCCCCGCTCCCCGCTCCCTGCTTCTGCAATGTCCGACATCGCCATCTCGGTTCAAAACCTCTCCAAGCGCTATCGCATCGGTCTGAAGGAGCAGGCGCCGGACACCCTCGTCGGTGCGATGACCTCATGGCTCAAGTCGCCATTGGCCAACTACCGGCAGCTCCACAAGTTGAGCGACTTCCGCGACGACCCGCTGGACAAGCAGGGCCATGAACTCGGGGCCACACCCGACGATGTGCTCTACGCACTGCGCGATGTCTCCTTCGACATCAAGAAAGGCGAAGTTGTCGGCATCATCGGGCGCAATGGGGCGGGCAAGTCCACCTTGCTGAAAATCCTCAGCCGTATCACCGAGCCGACGAGCGGGCGCGTGGAAGTGCATGGCCGGGTGGCGAGCCTGCTAGAGGTCGGCACCGGCTTCCATCCCGAGCTGACGGGCCGCGAGAACATTTACCTGAACGGCACCATCCTGGGCATGCGCAAGGCGGAGATTGACCGCAAGTTCGACGAGATCGTCGCGTTCTCCGAGATCGAGAAGTTCCTCGATACGCCGGTGAAGCGCTACAGCAGCGGCATGTCAGTGCGGCTCGCCTTCGCGGTGGCGGCGCATCTGGAGCCGGAAATATTGATCGTGGACGAGGTGCTGGCGGTGGGAGACGCCGAGTTTCAGAAGAAATGTCTCGGCAAGATGGAGCAGGTGTCGCGTGGCGAAGGTCGGACCATCCTGTTTGTCAGCCACCAGATGGGTGTGGTCACAGCGCTATGCCAGACCTCCATCTTGCTGGAGCGCGGCGCGGTGGCGCACAGGGGAAAAGTGGCGGATGTGGTCCCGGCCTACCTCAAGTCCGGCATCCAGGAAACAGGCGAGCTTTTCTGGCCGGCGACAGCCGCCCCGGGAAATGAGCGCGTCCGCCTCCGCGCCGTGCGCGTCCTCTGTGGCGGGCAACCGGCGGCAGACGTTCCGTTGTCTGCCATGGTGCGGCTGGAACTGGACTTCGAGAACCATCGTCCAGGCCTGCACCTCAACGCCTCCTTTCACCTGCTCGACAAGCTCGGCAACTGCATTCTCGCCACCGGGAACCTGCCATCCGCCAGCCTCACCCCGGACCAGTGGGGCGGCCACCCGCATCCGCCCGGGCATTACCGCGTGGCCTGTGAGCTGCCGGCTCACTTCCTCAACGAGGAGAACTACGCCATCTCCGCGTTCGTCGTCTCCAACGTCAACTGCATTGAGGCGCAGGCCCCGCAATGCCTGGCCTTCCGCGCGCACGACGACGGGGCCATGCGCCATGAATACACGGGGGGCTGGTGCGGAATGATCCGCCCGCGGCTGCCGTGGTTTTCGGAACGTCTGGCCTGAGCGGACAGACTTCACGCCCTTATGAAAGTGATCATCCTCTGCGGCGGAAAAGGCACCCGGCTCCGGGAAGAGACCGAGTTCCGCCCCAAGCCGATGGTGCCCATCGGCCGCCGGCCCATCCTCTGGCACATCATGAAGCTCTACGCCCACCATGGACACAAGGACTTCATCCTCTGCCTGGGCTACAAGGGCGAGATGATCAAGGACTACTTCCGCAACTACCACTGGAACACCAGCGACGTGACCCTCAAGCTGGGCCGCAATCCCGAGGCGACCTGCCACGGCAGCCACGACGAGGAGGACTGGTCCGTCACGCTGGCGGACACCGGTGAGGAATCCATGACCGCGTATCGGGTGCGGCAGGTTCAACCCTATCTCACTGCCGGCGAACCGTTCCTCCTGACTTATGGCGACGGGGTGGCGGACCTCGACGTGAACGCGGCAATTGAATGCCACCACAAATCCGGCAAGGCGCTGACTCTCTCTGCTGTCCATCCGGCCGGCCGCTTCGGCTCCCTGACCATCGCGGCGGACGGCAGCATCCACACGTTTCAGGAAAAACCGCAGATGGAGGTGGCTTACGTGAACGGCGGCTTCATGGTCTGCAACTACCGCCTCTTCGATTATCTGCCCGACGACCCTGCGGTCATGCTTGAGCGGGAGCCGATGGCTGCGCTGCTCCGGGACAGCCAGTTGAACTCCTACCAGCACGAAGGTTTCTGGCAGCCAATGGACACCTTTGCGGAGGCGCAATACCTGAACCAGCTTTGGGAATCGGGCCGGGCACCATGGAAGAAATGGTGATGTTCGCCAACGCTTATCGCGGCAAAAAGGTATGGCTCTCGGGTCACACCGGCTTCAAAGGCTCTTGGCTGGCGGCATGGCTGATGGAGTTGGGCGCAGAGGTTCACGGCTTTGCCCTGCCAGCCGCCACCACACCCGCGCTGTTCAACCAGCTCGGGCTGCAACGCTCCGTGCGGCATGAGTTGGGCGACATCCGCGACTTCGACGCGGTGCGCCGTTCGCTGGCTGCCGCGCAACCAGACTTCGTCTTCCATCTCGCCGCGCAACCACTCGTGCGCCACTCCTACCAAGAGCCGTTGGCCACCTACGCCACCAACGTCATGGGCACCGCCCATGTCCTCGAAGCCGTGCGTTCCCTGACACGGCCCTGCGCCGTCGTCTGCGTCACGACCGACAAGTGCTACGAGAACCGTGAGTGGCTCCACGCCTATCGCGAGAGCGACGCGCTCGGCGGACACGACCCCTACAGTTCCAGCAAGGCCGCCGCCGAGCTGGCGATTGCATCATGGCGCAAGTCCTTCTTCCCGGACTCGCACCCGGTGAAAATTGCCAGCGCGCGAGCAGGCAACGTCATCGGCGGCGGCGACTGGGCGCCCGACCGGTTGGTGCCGGACTGCGCGCGTGCGCTGCACCGGAACGAGGCCATCGCCATCCGCAACCGAACCGCCACCCGTCCGTGGCAGCATGTGCTCGAACCCTTGAGCGGCTATCTCTGGCTGGGAGCCGTGCTCGCCCGGCCCGCGCTGCGCCCGTTTGAGCCCGCCCTGTTTCGCGACGCCTTCAACTTCGGGCCGGACAACAACTCCAACCGCACCGTGGCCGAGGTGGTTCAGGAAATTCTCCGCCACTGGCCGGGCCGCTGGGAGGACCGGAGCGATCCGCAGGCCGCGCATGAGGCCCGGCTGCTCCATGTGTCCACGGACAAGGCTCATCATTTGCTCGGCTGGCGGCCCGTCTGGGACTTCGCGCGCGCGGTGGCTGAGACCGCGCGCTGGTATCAGGCCGACCACGCCGGCGCGGACGACGCGCCGGCCCGCACCCGCGACCAAATCGCCGCCTACCAATCCGACGCCCACGCCCGGCACCTGCCGTGGGCCTGCGCCTGAACTCATGTCCTCCCCCTCGCAACTGAAGGCTGAAATCCTCCGGCTCACCCGTGAGTATTCGGAGCAGATGCACCGCGCCAACCGTCCCGGCTACGAGGCCGGGGGCGCGCAAGTTGGATTCGTCCCGGGGCAGACCACCATTCCCTATGCTGGCCGAGTCTTCACGGAAGACGAGGTCGAGGCCGCCGTCGGCGCCACGCTGGACTTCTGGCTCACGCTTGGGCCGGAGGGCGACGCCTTCGAGAGCGAGCTGGCCGCGTATCTTGGCGTCAAGAAATCCATCCTCGTCAATTCCGGCTCCTCCGCCAACCTGCTCGCCTTCTCCGCGCTCACCAGCCACAAGCTCGGCGATCGCCGCCTGCGTCCCGACGACGAGGTCATCACCGCCGCCGCCGGCTTCCCGACCACCGTCGCGCCCATCATCCAGAACGGCTGCGTGCCCGTGTTCATTGACAACGACCCCGTCACCCTCAACGCCCGTGTGGACCAACTTGAAGAGGCTTTCTCACCGGGCAAGACCAAGGCCGTCTTCATGGCGCATACTCTGGGCAACCCGTTTGACCTGACGGCGGTCACGGAGTTTTGCCGCCGCCACAACCTGTGGCTCATCGAGGACAATTGCGACGCGCTCGGCTGCCGCTACGACGGGCAGTTGACCGGCACGTTTGGCGACCTGTCCACGCAGTCGTTCTATCCGCCGCATCACCTGACGATGGGCGAGGGCGGTGCGGTGAATGTGGCGCGGGACATGAAGCTCAAGGTCCTGGTCGAGAGCTTCCGCGACTGGGGCCGCGACTGCTGGTGTGCCAGCGGCAAGGACAACACCTGCAACAAACGCTTCGGCTGGCAGCTCGGCGAACTGCCGGAGGGCTACGACCACAAATACATTTACAGCCACCTCGGCTACAACCTGAAGCCGTTGGACCCGCAGGCCGCCATCGGCCGCGCGCAGTTGCGCAAGCTTCCCGCCTTCGTCCGCGCCCGTGCGGAGAACTGGCAGACCTTGCGCAGGGGGTTGGCCGACCTTGAGGAATTCTTCACCTTCCAACTGCCCACGCACGC
>SXTU01000014.1 GCA_005791875.1 Verrucomicrobiales bacterium | reverse complement strand
GAGATGATGGCGAAGGTGCGCCGGCGCTGGATTTCTTTCGTGATGTCCACAGGGGCGCGGACGTTAGCAGACATCCGAACTGGAACAAGCCGGGAAAGCGTCGAGCGCACTGCTCAACTGAACAACTGCGCGAGGGGGCGGCCGTCTTCGAGGAGGTTGTAGGGGCGGCCTTGAAGATCCGTGGCTTCGAGGTTGTTGATGCCCATCGCGTGATAGACGGTCTTGGCGATGTCCTCGGGGCCGCTGGGATTCTCCGCCGGATACTCGCCGCGCGCGTCGGTCTTGCCATAGACCTGTCCGCCGTGAATGCCGCCGCCGGCCATCACCACGCTCATGCAGGCCGTCCAGTGGTCGCGTCCAGCGGCGACTTTGCCGCGTGTGCGTGGGTCGCCGATCTTCGGCTTGCGCCCCATCTCGCTTGTGAGCAGGAGCACCGTGGAGTCGAGCAGACCGCGCTGATGCAGGTCTTCAATGAGCGCGGAGTAACACTGATCGAACTCCGGGAGCAGGTTCTCCTTGAGGCAACTGAAGTTGTTCCCGTGCGTGTCCCAGCCGCCGCCGCTGAGGCATTTCTTGGCCACCTCCTCGTCGCTTTCCGCCCAGAACACGGTGATGAACGGCACGCCCGCCTCGACGAGCCGCCGCGCCATGAGCAGCCCCATGCCGTTGATGGTCTTGCCGTAGCGCTCGATGGTCGCGGGCTTTTCCGTCGAGATGTCGAACGCGCCCGCCGTCCCGCGGGAGGCGAGGAGGGAGAAGGCCTTCTCCTGCTGGCGGACGTAGTTGTTGACAATGGCCTCGTGGTCCAGCTCGCGGCGCGCGGCGTTGACGGCGTCGAGCAACGCGCGGCGGTCGCCCATGCGGCCGGCGGTCACGCCCGCGTCGAGCGTGAGCGTGGGCGCAGTGAACTGGAGCGGTTGCTCGCGGCTGCCGGCGACAAAGAACGGGTCGAACTCCATGCCGAGCCGCCCGGCGAACTGTCCGGGCCGCGTGTAGGGCGCAAGGCTGGGCTTGAAGGGCAGCGTGACGACCTGCGGCATCTTCGGATGCGGCGGGCGCTTCGTGCCGACGACGCAGCCCATGTAAGGCCAATCGGTCGGGTAAGGCCGGCGGTCGTTGCCCTCGCGCTTGAACGTCTCGTCGGGCGCGTGGCCGGTGAGGTTGTAGTAGTAGCCCGCGTGGTGGTCGCCGGTGGCGCGACCGTAATCCGTGAGGCCGTTCACGATGGCGAGGTGATGGCCTTGCTTCGCGGTCAGCGGGAGATGCTCGCAGATGTTCACGCCGGGAGCGGAGGTGCGGATGGGCTTGAACTCGCCGCGATACTCGACCGGCGCGTCGGGCTTCATGTCCCACATGTCAACGTGCGAGGAGCCGCCGCAGAGGAAGAAGAGGATCGTGGACTTGGCGGGCTTGGAACGGGGAGCCGCTGTCTCCGCACCGAATGCCGAGCGACCGAAGCTCAAGCCCGCCAGTCCGGTCGTCGAAGCGCTGATGAACGAGCGCCGACTTAGGCGGGAGGAAAACAGCGGGCGGTTCATTGTCGGCAGTTCTGACGCATCAACTCTCCCGGCCTTCAATCCCGCCCAGCAGTCTCCTTGAGCCACGCCTCGTAGTCTTGGCGCAGCGCAGGTGGCGCGCTGGCAGATGGGGGAAACGCTTTGCGCAGCCGCGCAATCTGCTCGGTGGTCAGCCGACGCGCGCGCCACCAGTTCGCGTCCGTGAAGTCCGCGTCCCTCAAGTCCACCCCGGACAGCAGCGCGAACGTCAGGTTTGCGCGACGCAGCACGGCGGCTTCGAGGCTTGCGCCGGTGAGGTCAGCGCTCGTGAAGTTCGCCCCCGTGAAGTCTGCCATCAGGCATTGCGCCTCGCCGAGGTCGGTGGCGAGGAACGTGGCGTCAGTGGCATCCACCTGCTCCAGCACCGCGCCGCGCAGACGCGCCTGCCGGAAGGAAGAACGGGCCATGTGTGCCTTGAAAAGATTCGCGGCTGTCATGTCCGCCTCGGCCAAATCCGCCTCCGTCAAATCCGCGAACGCGAGGCGGACGCTCTTCAGCCGAGCGCCCACGAGCGACGCCCGCGCGAGGTTGCAGTCCTCCAGGTCGCTGTCGTGCAAGTCCACGCCCGGCAGCTTCGCGTCCGCGAGATTCAAGCCGGCGAGATACGCGCCGCGCCACTCCCTGTTGCCCGCGACGACGAGCCGCTGAAACGCCGCCTGCCGCTCCGGCGCTGGAAAGCTCGCGTGCCCAACGACCCAGAACGCGCGCTCCAGCTCGGCGTTCACACGCGACTGCCTGAGATAGAAGGACGCGCCGGCGAGCAGCCCCAGCAGCAGCAATCCCGCGAGCAACCACTCCAGTCCAGCCGTGCGCCGCACGCGGCTCGACTGGCGCAATTTATCGGATTCCTCAGGCGGAATGGCGTGGTCGTCCATTGGCAGCAGAGCCTAGCAAGCCGTCCCCCTGCGGACAATCCTGCCGACCACCTTCCGGACCACACTGCGACAATCAGCGGTGACAGTCTCCTGCCTGCGCCTTAACCTACCGCCATCATGCGTTCAGTGAAGGTGTCCCTCGGGACGCGCAGCTACGAAATCAAGATCGCCGCCGGCCTGCTCGCCGGCCTCGGCGCGGAGTGCGCCGCGCTCCGGCTCGGCCAGAAGTGCGCCGTCATCACGGACACAAATGTCACCGCATGCTACGCCAAGCCCGCGCTCGTCAGCCTCAAGCGCGCGGGCTTCGATGCCGTGCTGCTCACCGTCCCCGCAGGCGAGACAGCCAAGCGCCTCAAGCAGGTGGAGTCCTGCTTCAACCAACTCGCCGCGCATCGGCTGGAGCGGAAGTCCTTCATCGTCGCGCTCGGGGGTGGCGTGGTGGGCGACCTCGCGGGCTTCGTGGCGTCGAGTTACTTGCGCGGGATTCCCTTCGTGCAGGTGCCGACGACGCTACTCGCGCAGGTGGACAGCTCGGTCGGCGGCAAGACGGGCGTGAATCTCGCGGCGGGCAAGAACCTCGTCGGCGCATTCTACCAGCCACGCCTCGTGCTCTGCGATCTCGCCACCTTCCGCACCTTGCCGAAGCGCGAGTTCCGCGCCGGTCTCGCAGAGGTCATCAAATACGGCGGCATCTACGACGCGGAGCTGTTCGCGTGGCTGGAACGCAACATGGCGAAGATTCTCCGCCGCGATGCTGCGTCGTTGGCGCACATCGTCGCGCGCTCCTGCGAGATCAAGGCGGACGTGGTCTCGCAGGACGAGACCGAGAGCGGCCTGCGCGCAATTCTGAACTTCGGCCACACCATCGGTCACGCCATCGAGGCGATCACGGCTTACGGGCGTTATCTTCACGGCGAGGCGATTTCCATCGGGCAGGTCGCGGCGGCGCATTTGTCGGCGGAGTTAATCGGACTGCCGGCATCGGACGTGACCCGCATCCGCGCGCTTTTCGTTGCCGCTGGCTTGCCGGTGAGCATCAAGCTGAATTCCGCGCAGCGCGCCAAGCTCCTTGCCGCCATGACGCTCGACAAGAAAGTCAACGCCGGTGAAATCAAGTTCGTGCTCGCCGAGCACATCGGCAGAGTCGTCTGGGGACAACGCGTGCCATCTGCTGCCGTCCACCGCGCGCTCGACGCCATCGCCCCGCTAAGCACTAAGCACTAATTATTTTCCCTCCCGTGAGCGCCGTCTCTGAAACCATCGTCCGCGAATACCTCGAACTGCACGGCTTCTTCGTGCGGCAGCAGCGCAAATACATCGCGTCCAACCGTCGCGAGGACGACGAGATTGATTTCTACACGCTCAACCCGCACTACGAGCCGGGCGCTCCCCTGCCCTTCGTGCTGAGTTCCACAGACCTCAAGGGTGTGGCGCGTGCGCTGGTGGTGGTGAAGGGCTGGCACACCGAGACGTTCAGCCCGGGAATGCTGGCGAACGCGCCGGAGATTTTCCGCTTCGTGGAGCCGGCGGCCTTCGAGCACGCGGCGAAGTCCTTCGGCGGCGAAGGGCCGCTCACCAAGATGCTCGTCGTGCCCGCGCTGCCCAGCGGCGAGGAGGCGCGCGCGCAGAGCATCGAACTGCTGCGCGTGAAGGGCATTGATGCGGTAATTCCCTTCGGCACGATGCTCGCGGACCTGATCGCGGAGATTGAGGTGAACCGGAATTACCAGAAGTCAGACCTGCTCCAAATCATCCGCATCCTCAAGAACTACGACTTCTTCCGCGAGCCGCAGTTGGAGCTGTTCAAGACGGGAAGGCGGAAGAGGTGAGGGCGACGGCAGCGCGGGGACTCCGTTTGGTCGCGGCGCGTCTAGGCTCCGTGTTGCGTGTTGCGCGTTGCGTGTCGTGGGGTCCGGCCGCCGGTCTTCAACCCGCAACCCGCAACACGCAGCACGCGTTCCTTTCGCTCCTCATCCCCCTTTTCCTCCTTATGGCCACCCCCGCCTCCCGCTCTCAGCCTTCACCCGACTTCGTCCTCGTCATCCACGGTGGTGCGGGCGTGGTGCCGAAGGATGAACTCACGCCAGAGAAGGAAAAAGCCGCGCGCGCTACGATGGACGCGGCATTGCTGGCCGGGCATTCCGTCCTCTCGCGCGGCGGCAAGAGCGTTGATGCCGTCATCGCGGCGATCAAGATCCTGGAGGACTCGCCGCTCTTCAACGCGGGCAAGGGTTCCGTCCTCACCGCTGACGGCACCGTGGGGATGGACGCCTCCATCATGGACGGCTCGACTTGCCAAGCCGGAGCCTGCGCGGATGTGAAGCACGTCAAGAACCCCATCGAGCTTGCCCGCCTCGTCATGAACAAGACACATCACGTGCTGCTCGCCGGAGACGGCGCGGAGATTCTGGCGAAGGAACACGGCCTGACTTTGATGCCTGCGGACTACTTCATCACGGAGCATCGGAAGCTCCAGTTGCAGCGCATCCAAAAACAGGAGCAAGAGCGAAAGGCCGGGGAGAAGAAGGCGCAGCTCAACAGTGCGGACAACATCGGCACCGTCGGCGCAGTCGCCTTGGACAAGCATGGCAATCTCGCGGCGGGCACCTCGACCGGCGGCATGGCCAACAAGCGGTTCGGGCGCATCGGAGATTCGCCGGTCATCGGCGCGGGCACTTATGCGAACAACCAGACGTGCGCCGTCTCCGGCACGGGCCACGGCGAGTATTTCCTGCGCGGCGTGGTCGCCTACGACATTGCCGCGAAGATGGAATACCAGGGTGTTTCCCTGGCCAACGCGGCGGAGGAGGTCGTGATGCGCAAGCTCAAGGACGCCGGCGGACGCGGCGGCGTCATCGCACTGGACGCGAAGGGCAACGTGGCGATGCCGTTCAACAGCGAGGGCATGTATCGCGGCGTCATCCGCGCCGACGGCAAGCCGTGGACGGCGATTCGGAAGGAATGAAGCCGCTCTCCCGTCGTGCGCAACTCGGCCTGTGGATGTTCAACGCGCTACTGCTCGTCGCGGCGGTCGGGCTCTGGCAGAAGCTTCAGTGGAAGAAAATGAGCGACTCACCCAGCGGCATCGTCTGGCATCGTAGCAACACGACCCACACAGACCGGAATCGCGACGGCTGGGTGGACGAGGAAGTCGTTCGCCTTCCGAACGGAGACGCGGCCGTTCGACGCGACTCGGACTTGGACGGGTGGTTTGACCTGCGCTACGTGGAGCGGGGAGGAATTGCGACGAGGCTGGAACAGCTTCGGGAGGAAGCGCCGAGGCACTGAACTCGTAGTCGCAATCTTCAGATTGCGAATCCATTCGCAGGCTAAAGCCTGCGACTACTCCTTCTCCTGCCCACTGTTCCAGTAGCGCTGCATCTCGTCTACCGTCGGCACCGTGAGCGGGCGCACGATGCGGAAGCCGAGGAACTGCGCGTCAGTGAGATACCAGATGCTCTTCGGGAGCTGCGGGTCCTGCTGCTTCCACGACTTGTCCGAGCCGCGCCGGGCCGCGCTGCGGAGCTTCGCAAGGCCGTCGTCCCATGAGCCACCGCGCGCGACCTGCGGATACGGCGAGGACTGCTTGAGCCACGGGTCCAGGAGCGCGGTCTTTACCTTGTCGTAGCTCGGCTCGTATTGGTCAATGCACCACTCGGCCACATTGCCGTGCATGTCGTAGAGGCCCCACGGATTGGGCTTCTTGCGGCCGGCCTTCTGATACTTGAAATCGCTGTTCGCCTCGAACCACGCGTATTGCTTCGCGTCCGCCGGGTCGTCGCCCCACGAGTAAGCTGTCTTGGTGCCGGCGCGGGCGGCGTATTCCCACTCGGCCTCGGTGCGCAGGCGGTAGAAGAGGCCGGTCTTGGCGGAGAGCCACTGGCAATACTTGTTGGCCGAGTGCTGCGTCATGCTGATGGCCGGATAGCCGTCCTTGCCCATGCCGAAGGACATCTCCACGTAGGGCTTGGTCGGGCGCGCGACGCCCTCTGCGATCTTTTCAATCGCCGCGTCCGTCTTGATGCGATCCCTGAACTTCTTTTCCTCGTCGATATACATGAACAGCTCGAACTCGTTCCAGGTGATCTCGTGCGTGCCCATCCAGAACGGGGAAATCTTCACGGTGCGCTCCGGGCCTTCGTTGGCGTCGCGGCCCTTCTCGCCCATCGAGCTGCCCATCACGAACTGCCCCGCCGGGATCGGCACCAGCCCGTAGCTCACCTCGGTGCCCACGATGGTGTTCGTGTAAGCCTTCATCTCAGCGGCGGACTTCTCCTTGTGCGTCGCGACGATGAACTTGTGAATGCCGGCGACGACTTCATTCTCATCCGCGCCGGCGACTTCCTTCTTCTTCTGCGTAAGCAACAAACCGTCTGGCCAGACCGCGCCTTGCTGAATCCAAAGTTTCACGAACTCAATCTCCTCCTTCGTGAGGCGGTCCTTGGCCTTGGGCGGCATCACGCGCTCATCGTCGAGGGGGTGCGTGGTGGAAGTGTAAACGGGACTCTTGTCCGCTTGGAACGGCACGACGCCCGTGCCGCCGTCGCCGCCCTTGAAGGTCAGCTCGCGCGTGTCCATGCGCAGGCCGCCCTTGGCGTAGCCATCGCGATGACACGCGACGCAGTTGAACTCGAAGATGGGCTGGATGTCCTTCGCGAAGTTGATTTTCTTCGCGACACCGAGCTTGACGCCGGCCGGCCATTTCGCGCCTGCGTCAATCCATTCGCGGAGCTTCGCCTGCTGCTCCTTCGGCAACGGCCCTTCCTTCGGCGGCGGCATGAAAGCATCGTCGTCGGGCTGCAGCGTGGTGGTCGTGTAAAGCCGGCTGTCTTTCGACTTGCCCGCCACGAGCGCCGTGCCGCTGTCGCCGCCCTTGAGCGTGTCGGCCAATGTGTGCAGGCGGAGGCCGCCCTTCTTCTGGTCATCGCCGTGGCACTTGGTGCAATGAACTTCCAGAATCGGCTGGATGTCCTTCACGAAATCCACTTGGGCAGCGGCGGTTGAAGCGAGCAGCAGGCCAGCGGCGGAGGCGGCGAAACAAGTTTTCATCAGCACTTAGACGCGAACTTAGTGGCGAGTCACTGAATTGAAAAGTGAAAGTTGGCTTCCGAAAGCACCGCGGCGCGGGAGGACGGCCTCCCGCGCCGGGTGTGTTTGTTGTGTTACCAAGGTCGCCACCGCTTCGGTCCACAGCCATGTAAACCGGGCCAGCGGCGAGAGGGGGTGAGCGGTCAGCTTTCAGGAGTCAGCGGACAGCTCGAAAAGTTTCATCATCGGCGGCCTTTCGTTGGAAGTTTCATCGTGGATGGGGTCTGGGGTTTGGCGTCTGGCTCTTGGGTCAGGGATTTTAGGCCGGTGGTCTGCGGTCTGCGGTCTGCAGTCTCTGGTCTGTCTCAGAGCTTCCTGACCGTGATGCTCTGTCCGGCGGCCAAGGTCACGTGGGTGATGCGCTGGCCGGCGTAGTTCTCAGCCGTGATCGCCGGGGCCACCGTGCCGGTGAAGCTCACCACTCCGCCATGGACCAGGCCAGTGACCGGGATGCGGGCTTCTTTGGTCACGGTGAAGCAACGCGTCGCCATCGAGTTCTCCGACGACCTCGCTGAATCCATCGCACGCGCCGGGGCGGGACGCGAAGTCATCGTCATCGGTGACCGCTCGGCGGTGGCGCACGGCGCGCACCAGGCTGGCTTGAAATGCCAACCGGTCGCCGCGCTCACCGGCCTCGACGGCGAAACCACGCTCGCCGCCGCATTCGTTGCGCGCTCGAGCGATTCGGCGAAATCACTGAAGGAGATTACCGGGCGGAAGATTCTCTTCGGGCTGACCGAGGCCGATGGGAAGGGCGCTGCCGCCGTCGCCGCGTTGCGCGCTGCGGCGTGGAGTTGCCAGCCAAGCTGGAGCGGCGCGCAGTCTACCCCGACGCCGCGCTCGACGTGCTGGACAGTGACGCGAACCCGCTGCCCGTGGCCGTGGTGCCCGCTTACGCGCTCCGCCTCATGGAGGGCTGCGGCAGCGCCACGCCCGGCGCTGAAGGTGATTGCCACGACGCAGCCGGTGCCGTTCATCACGGTATTTATGGCCGACGCCATCGCGGCGAAGAAGCGCGAGATGATTCTCAGCGCGCTGTTCGGCATCAAGGGCGACGCGAAGCTGCTCAAGGCCCTGGAGAGTCGCGACGGGTTCAAAACCTTGAACTCTGGACCGCAGAGCAACGCAGGCGACTGGCCCGACTGGCGCGGCCCGGCTCGCGACGGGCACGTGCCACGGCTGCCTGAGCGCTTGCCATCGCAACCCAAGCTCGTCTGGAAAAAGGCCGCCATGACTGGCGGCCTTGCCGGTTTGAGCGTGAGCGGCGGACGGCTGATTCTTGCACTTGATGGTGGCGCTGCGCGGCACGCCCTTGAACACGCCCATCTCGCCGATGACGCCGCCGGTGCGCATGGTGTCGATCTCGACGCCGCCCTTCAGGACAGCCACCTCGCCGAAGCTGACGAAGTAGATGGAGTCGGAGGGATCGCCCTCGCGGATGAAAGGCTCGCCGTCTGTGAGCCGCTGGACCTTGCCTAGGTTCATCAACTCCTCCATCGCCGCCGCCGGCAGGTTGCCGAGGAACGGGTTCTTGGCAGGGCTTAACTGAAAAATTGTTTTGTCCGTCATGAGGGTGCCTTTGGTGCCGCGACTACTGGTTGAGATACTTCAAAGCGATGTGGTTGATGAGCAGGTGCACGGTGTTGTCCACGATGACCGCAAGCCAGAAGCGGACGAAGGGCGGCGTCTCGATGCCGTAGCCGGTGTTCTGCTCCTTCTCCGGCGCGTCCGGGCCGAACCATGCGAGGTTCTTGATCCGGCAGATCGTGGAGGCGATGGCCATGCGGTCAATCACCGCGTGCGTGCCGGCGATGACCAGCCAGCACTCCCAGCGCTGGATGATGAGCAGGAATGGCAGCGAATAAACCATCGCGTGGAAGACCGCCCAGAACCAGCTGCGCAGCTTGCGCACGGCCATCTGCTCGGTTTGCAGGATGTAATCCCCGATGAGGTGGAAGATGAGTTCGTGCACGACGCGTGTTGGTTACTGGGTTGGGTTGGGTCCGGGGCGCGGTGAGGTAATCCGCACGAGACGATAGAATCGGATGCCGCCGGCTTCGGGAAGGCGCACGACGGAATCGCCGCCTCCAGTTCCACCGGCGCGCGCACCAGGGTCCACTCGGCGTTGGGGCCGATTGCGGTGGTGGTCTGTAGTTCGTAGCCGGTGAAGCCACCCGGCCAGCGGAGTGAGCGCTCCGTCCCGACCGCCTGCGGGGACAGCGGCGGGTTCGGGACGAGAATGGTGCGGGTCAGCGCGTTGTTGGTCGGGTTGCGATCCAAGGCCTCACTCAGCACCCGCGACTCGAACTGCAACTGCCCGACATTGGTGGCCGTCAGGGTCAAGGTCAGCGTGGCCCCGGCTCCCACCGCCAGGCTGCCGATAGGCCAGTCGCCCGTCATCGAGTCGAACGTCCCGCTCGTCGCGACCGCGCTGACGATGCTCACATCACCAGGCTCGGCGTTCGTGACCACCGCGCTCGTGACGGCCTGCGGCCCAAGATTGGTCACCGACAGCGTCACTACGAAGCTGCTGCCCACGACTGCGCTGCCCGGCACGGTGCTGCTCAACTGCAAATCCGCGCTCGGCAGGTCGAACTGCAAATGATCCAGCTCGAAGTCGGGCTGCGGATAAAAAACCCGCAGCGCGGAGATGCCGCTGGCGAACTCCACACCGATGAAGCGGTCCTCCGCCGTCTCAGCCGTTAACAAGTGGTCGCCAATCAGGAGCGGCCCGATGACGCCCAGCGAGATGCCATTCGTGTCGAACGCCTCCATCTGCGTGTTGGCGGTGAACGTGTCGGAGATCACGATGCCACCTTGGTCGGCAGCCGGCCAAACACGAGCGGGCTGAAGGTGAACGCATGGCGTTTGACCGATGAAGCCGGTGGCTGATGGATGGCGAGATCCTTCGCCAGTATGTCCATTCGGTCAAGAAAACCGTTGGGGGTTTGACTGCACGGGAGGCAGCCGGACACCCGGCCCAACTTGTAGATCGGGCAGCCTGCCCGCGCTACGGTCGCAACTGGCTACGCGAAAATCTCCGTCACCGCCCTGCCCTTTCCGTCCTCAGTCGCGTAGAAGGGCCGACCCTCGATGTCGAACGCCGTCTTCGGGCTGATGCCCATGGCGGTGAAGATCGTCGCGTGCAGGTCCATAACGGGCATCGGGTTCTTCACGGCAATGAGCGGGCGCTCGTCCGCCGTCTGGCCAAAAACAAAACCCTTCTTCACGCCGCCGCCGAACATCACGACGCTCGTGCCGCCGGTGAAGTGCCGGTGCAGGCCGTAGTGTTTCATCTCCTGCAAGGTCTCGCTCGGCGCGGTGGCCTGGTCCTTCGCGTTCGAGCCGGGGATGCCTTCAATCATCGCGTCGCGGCTGAACTCGCTGGCGATGACCACCAGCGTGCGGTTCAGCAAGCCGCGCGCTTCGAGGTCGCGCACAAGCTGCGCGATGGGCGCGTCCATAATCTTGTGCATGCCCGCGACGGTCTCGTGGCCGTCCTTGTGCGTGTCCCAGTGGAGGAAGGGCACGTATTCCGTCGTGACCTCGACGAACCGCGCGCCGTTCTCCACGAGCCGCCGCGCGAGCAGGCAGCCTTGGCCGAAGCGGCCCGTGTTGTATTTCGCGTAGCTCTCCTTCGGCTCGGTCGAGAGGTCGAAGGCCGCGCGCTCCTTCGAGCTGAGGAGCCGGTGCGCGTTGTCCAGCGAGCGCAGCATGGATTCCTGCTGGAAGTCGCTCATGAACTCGCGATGCGGATTCTTGTCCACGAGCTTGCGGTAAAGGCTGTAACGGTTATCGAAGCGGCCCGGCTCCATCCCCTTGGGCGGACGCACGGACTGCGCGGCGTCGTCGGGATACGGCAGGTTCATCGGACCAAACTCGTTGCCGAAGAAGCCGCCGGTGGTGAAGGCTTTTAACTCCTCCTGTTCGCCGACGCCTTCGAGCCGCTGGCCGACGTTGATG
>SXTU01000119.1 GCA_005791875.1 Verrucomicrobiales bacterium | reverse complement strand
TGGACGGAGTGGACGCAGGGCTTTCAGTTCGGCTCGGCGATTCTCCAGTTCGATGCGACGGGCGACGAACGGTTCCTGAAGATTGGGCGCGAGGGCACGCGGCGGCACATGGCGTCGCACGTCTCACACACCGGCGTGCATGACCACGGGTTCAACAACGTTTCGACCTACGGCAACCTACTGCGCCTGATCCGCGAGGGCCGCATCCCGCAGGACGACCGCGAGCAGGACTTTTACGAGCTCGCGCTCAAGGTCAGCGGCGCAGTGCAGGCGGCGCGCTGGACGAAGCTCGCCGATGGCACGGGCTTCATCCACAGCTTCAACGGCGCGCACTCGCTCTTCGTGGACACGATTCGCACAGTGCGGACGCTGGCGGCGGCGCACCAGCTCGGCCATGTGCTGATGGGCGAACAGGACGCGAAGATTTCCCTGCTGCAACGGCTCGTGGAGCACGCGCTGAACACGGCACGCTACAACATCTACTACGGCGAAGGACGAGATGCCTACGACGTGTCTGGCCGCACGGCGCATGAGGCGGTGTTCAACGTGGCGAGCGGCGTGTTCCGCTGCCCGAACTCGCAGCAGGGCTACGCGCCGTTCAGCACCTGGACGCGCGGGCTGGCGTGGGCGGTGTGCGGGTTCGCGGAGGAGTTGGAGTTCCTGGCCACCGTGCCAACTCAGACCGTGGACGCAGCGGCGAAGGCGGGCGTGCAATCGTGGCAGGCCATGCTCTCCGAGCCGATCCAGACTTGGCGCGCGGGGGCTCAGTTGGAAGTGGCGCTCGTGGAAGCCGCCACCGCCACCGCCGACTTCTACCTCGCCAACACCTGCGCCGACGGCATCCCGATGTGGGACACGGGCGCGCCTAACTTGCACCGGCTGCCCGCGAACTACCTGAGCAAGCCCGCCGACCCGTTCAATGCCTACGAGCCGGTGGACAGCTCCGCCGCTGCCATCGCCGCGCAGGGCTTGATTCGTCTCGGCAATTACCTCATCGCGAAGGGCGACACGAAGAACGGCGCGCGCTACCGGCAGGCGGGCTTGACCGTGGCGGACACGCTCTTTTCCGAGCCGTATCTCTCCGCCAGCCCGAAGCATCAGGGCCTCATCCTGCACTCCGTCTATCACCGGCCGAGCGGCTGGGACTACATCCCGCCCGGCCAGAAAGTGCCCAACGGCGAAAGCTCCCTGTGGGGCGATTACCAAGCGCTCGAACTCGCGCTGCTCCTCCAGCGCGAGGCGAAGGGCCAGCCGTATCTGACCTTCTTCGGCTGCGTGCCGACGGCAAACACAGAGAAGAAGTAAACTCCCTCCCACCTTGAGCAATCCCCAGCAACGCATTCCTTTGATTTGGTGGTGGGCAATCTGGTTCGCCATGCAATTCGGCGTGTTCGTCTCCTACTTTGTGCTCGGCAACCAGCCGGGAAGCGGAGGAAGCGCAAAGACGAGCCAGATGTTCCTTGGCCTCGGCGCGATGCAGGTCGTTGCCAGCGCGGTCGTGCGTTGGGGATTGCTGCCGAAGGTGCAGGAGGCGGCGAAGGCCTTTCCGCTGTTCGTCGTGGGAATGTCACTGGCCGAGAGCGGGTGCTTCTTCGGTCTCTTCCTTGTGCCTGCCTACAAGCAGGAGCTGTTCTTCGCGAGCATTCTGGGCATCGCCCAGTTCGTGCCGATCTTCGCCAGCCGGTTTTACGAGCCGCCGAAGCGGTGAGTTGCGGGAGCCACCGGAAGGAACCCGGGAAGGGAAAAGCCCGCCCAACTACGCCCTCAAACCCGGAATCGGGTGGCCGTTGTAGAGCGTGAAGGGGCGGCCTTGCTCGTCGTGCCAGATTGTTTCGGAGGGCAGGCCGAGCGCGGAGTAGATCGTTGCAGCGAGGTTCTCCGGTGTCTGTGCGTCGCTGGCGGGGTAGCCGCCGGTCTTGTCCGAGGAGCCGATGACGTGGCCGCCGCGCACGCCGCCGCCGGCGAACCAAACCGTCTGCACCGCACCCCAGTGGTCGCGGCCCGGGAGCTTGGAACCGGCGAGGGTGGAGAGCTTCGGCGTGCGACCGAACTCGCCCGCCATCACGATGAGCGTGCTGTCGAGCAGGCCGCGCGATTGGAGGTCATCGAGCAGCGCGGACACGGCCTTGTCGGTCGGCGGGAAAAGGAAGTTCTTCAGGTTCGGGAACGCGGACTCGTGCGTGTCCCAGGTCTCGTTGTTGCCGAGGTTGACTTGCACGAGGCTCACGCCCGCCTCGACGAGTCGCGCCGCCGTGAGCAATGACCAGCCGAAGGAGTTGCGCCCGTAGCGGTCTTGCAGGCGCGGGTCGGCCTTGGAGAGGTCGAAGGCTTCGCCGGCTTTGCCTTGCGTGAGGAGGCCCACGGCCATCTGCCAGTAGCGGTCGCTGGCGGTGACTTCGGCGGAGGTTTCGAGGAAGGCGCGCTGGCGGTTGACTTCGCCGACGAGGGCGAGGCGGTCGTTGAACCGACCGTTGGCGAGCCACTCGGGCAAGGTCAGGTTCGGCGAGCGGAAGCCGAGGCTATCGTTCTGTTTAGCGCCGTCGCGATGGTGGAAAAGGTATTCGGGAAACGCGCCGTAGGTCTTCGGATGGTAAGGCGAGGCGTCGAGGAACCACGGGTCTTTGCGCGCGCCGAGGATGCCGCCAAACTGGCCGGGGATCACGCGGCCAGAGTTGTGGACGAGGCGCTCGGGCAGGGCGATGGCGGGCGGGAGATTGTGGCGCGGGGGCAGCAGGGTGTTCGCGAGCGCGGCGATGGCAGGCCAATCGGAGGACTTGGGCTTGCTCGGGTCGAAGCCAGGCGGGATGTCCCCGCGGCCTGTGAGCATGATGTGGTGCCCGGCGGAATGATCGTTGGACTTGTGCGTGAGCGAGCGGCAGAGCGCCCATTGCTCGCTGCGCTTGGCAAGCTCCGGAAGGTGCTCGCAGATGTGGAGACCCGGCGTTCTCGTAGGGATGGGCTTGAACTCGCCGCGAATCTCGATGGGCGCGTCGGGCTTGAGGTCGAAGCTGTCCAACTGCGACAACCCGCCGGAGAGGAAGATGTAGATGACGGACTTCGCACGAGGGGAACGCGGGGCCGCCGCAGCAGCGCGCAGGGGCGCAAGATGATTGAGGCCAAGACCGAGCAGTCCGATGGTGCCGGCCTGCACTGCGGCGCGTCGGGAGACGGGCGTGCGGAGCGGGTGGGCAGGGACACTGGCAGGCGCGGGCATCCATAGTCTGATGCGAGTGGGTGCTGTAGAATTCAACCCTGTCGGATGCAGATTTCTGCTCGCGGAACGGAAAGGGCGCGACTTGCGGCGCGCCCTTCGGTGTCGGCAAAGTTGAGCTCGGACTACGCGCCCATGCCGTCCTCGAAGGAACCGGCAGCCGCGGGGAAACACAGTTGGTTCTTCACGTAGCGGACGCCGTCGGCGGAGCAGTGGTCGAGATCCTTGTGCGCGCTCTCAGCCTCGACCACGAGCGGAGCGGACTTCGTGCCCATCGCCGCCATGTAGCGCTGCGGGTAGCCGACGTGGATGAGCAGCTCAACGTAGCGGTGCATGTTCAAGTCGCCGCTGGCTAGATCGGTGAACTGCATGGCGCGCTTGCCCCAGTCGGGCTGCATCGCGCGGAGCGGGAAGCCGCCGCGGACGACAAAGTTTTTCACGTGCGCGGCGTAGATGCGGCTGCCGACCTTGAGGAAACGGCTTTCCCACGTCTCGCCTTCCCAGCAGTGCGACGGGTCGGCGTTGACGCCGAGTGATTTGTCGCCGCCGCAGATGTCCACGAGCATGTTGAAGTCGTCCGCCGTGCTGGCGGCGGTGCCGGGATGAATTTCGTGGCACAACTTGATGCCCAGTTCGTTGGCGTGCTTGCGGAGCTTGGCGGTCTTCTTGACGAAGCGTTCCTTGCCCTCGGCGAGCAAATCAAAGCCGCCGCCAGCCCAGAAGCCCCACGGGTAGCCGCTGGCGAGTTCCCAGCCGAACGCCACGCCCCAGAACATCGGCATGACCTTCACGTTCAACTCGGCGCTGAGGTCCATGAGCTTGAGCAGGTAGTTCTCGTGCCATTTCTCGATTTCCTGCGGCGTCTTCTTGGCGAGGTCGGGCGCGATGAAGGGGTTGCCGGACTTGGTGCCGGTCCACGCGCTGGTGTGGACCCAGAACGGGCAGTGGGCGGAAATGCCATCAAGCGTCATGCCGCGCGACTCGAAGGTGTCGCGGATTTCCTTCGCCGACTTGAAGAGCTTGCCGCCGTTGAGGTGGTAGTTGCTGGGCTGGATGCCGGTGGCCCCGGCGGCCTTGGCGAAGTCGAGCACTTCGGCGAGGGACTTGCCGCCGTGCTGGGCGCATTCGAGGCTCGGGTGGTAAATAGGTTGGGCCATAACTGTGTTGTCGTAAGTTGGTCGCGCTGTCGCGCGAAGAAATAACAAACGCATCGCACCGGACGCAATCGGAAACCCGCTTCGCAGGCTGAATTCGGTTGAATGTGGGTTGCATCATAGAAGCGACGCCCTTATGGAAAGCCCCGCCAGCCGGGCTGGCTTCTATCATGGCCGAGTTCTACGACACGCACGCGCATCTGGATTTTCCCGACTTCGCCGATGAACTGCCGCAGCTCATCGAGCGGGCGACGGCGGCGGGCATCACGCGACTGGTGAGTATTGGGACGGACTTGGAGAGCAGCGCGCGGGCCGTGGCGCTGGCGGAGAAGTTTCCTTCCGTGTTCGCCGTGGTGGGCTGGCATCCGAATGATGCGGTGCGCGCGCCGAAGGATTTCCGCGCGGAACTGCGAGAGCTGGCCAGGCATCCCAAGGTCGTGGCCATCGGAGAGACGGGCTTGGACTACTATCGACTGCCGAGCGCGCGCGGCGGCACTGCGCCGGAGGACTCGCACGTCAAGGCGCGGCAAGCTGAGGTCTTCCAGCAGCAACTCGAGGTCGCGGCAGAGACGGGTTTGAACTGCGTCATCCACACCCGTGGTGAGTGTTTTGACGAAAGTTTACGACTGATGGCCCCATTCGTCAAAAAAGTGCGCGGGGTGTTCCATTGCTTCGTTGGCACGCCGGAGCAGATGCGGCGCGTGCTGGCGCTGAACTCGCTGGTGAGCTTCACGGGCATCCTGACCTTCAAGAACGCGCAGACCGTGCGCGACACGCTCGCTGCCGCGCCGCTGGGCAGCTTCATGCTGGAGACAGACGCGCCGTTCCTCGCGCCGGTGCCGTATCGCGGCAAGCGCTGTGAGTCCGCCTACGTGAAGGAGATCGCGGCGGCGGTGGCGCAGGTGAAGGTTTGCTCGTTGGAGGAATTGAGCGCGGCGACGTGCGCGACGGCGCGGGAGTTTTTCTCCAAGCTGCGGTAAGGCAGCGGCCAGCGGCCAGCGGTCAGCGAGGTTCTTGTCTTCCGGACCCAAAACCTGAACTCCATTGCAACACCACCTGCTGCCGATACCTTCCGAACTGACTGCTGACCGCTGACCGCTCTCTGTTCGACTTTACTGATTTGCGCGGCGGGTCGTTTGCCGTAGCCTCGCCGCGACGCTGATGAAACACCTTTCCGCATCGGGCCGCATCGCGCTCGGGGCCGGCCTCTTCTGCCTGCTCATGGGCGGCTTCGTGCTGGCGGGATGGTGGCTGGACGTGGCTTTCCTCAAGGCGTTCCTCGGGCCGGCGGGCCACATGAAGGCCAACTCCGCGCTGTGCTTCCTGCTCGCGGGAGCGGTGCTCGTGCTGAACTCCACACTCAACGTCCGCCGCTGGGAATGGTTCGTCGCGGCGGTGCTGGCGGCACTGGTCACGCTGATCGGTGGCCTGACGCTTGCGGAATATCTCTTCGGCGCGAACCTCGGCATTGACGAGTTGCTGGCCACCGACATCGAGGGCGATGAACTCGCGCCGCCGGGTCAGATGTCGGTGAACGGCGCGATTGGTTTTCTGCTGGCGGGCAACGCTCTCACGCTCCTGAACGGCCAGCCGAGGAAGCCCCGTCGCCCGATGGCGGTGGGCCTCCTGGCGTGCGTGTTGCTGGGGCTGGCCTTGTTCTCGTTGTCCGGTCTGGCGTTCGATGTGCCGACGACCTACCGATGGGAAGGTGCGACGCCGATGGCGTTCCGATCCGCGCTGGGTTTCATGGCACTGGCTGTCGGCCTGATGGCGCTGGCGCACGAGTGGGGGCAGCGCGAGGGGTTGGCGCTGGTGCGATGGCTGCCGCTGGCGGTGGGCACGAGCGGGCTGACCATCACGCTTCTGCTGTGGCAGGCGCTGCGCGTGCAGGAGGAGCGGCAGATTGACCGCATCGTGACGCAGCAGGTGCGCGAGATGCGGCAGCTCATCCACGCCGAGGCACAGAGCCGCGTGCTGGCGCTCACTCGTTTCGCCCGCCGCTGGGAGCTGCAAACCATAGGACGTCCGGCGGACTGGGACGTGGAGGCGCAACTCTATCTCGGCCACTACCCGGACTTGAAGGCCATCGGCTGGGTGGATTCGAACCTCACCGCTCGCATGGTGCTGCCCCGCGGAAGCCTTTCGTTCCTCGACACCAATGCCGCGCCCAGCCTGCGCGGCGAGGAGTTGCTGCGCGCCGCTCGCGACCGGCAGGACGTTTTCATCTCGCAGACGATGGACTCGGGGGGCGACCGCGTGTTCCTCGGCTTCGCGCCGATGGCGCGCGGGACGAACTTCTCCGGTCTTGTCGTCGGCCTGTTCAGCGTGAAGGGCCTCGTGGAGTCTGCGCTGGGGCCGGTGAAGCGCGGGCATTGGTTCAAGCTCGTCGAAGGCGACCGCGAGATATTCCGCAGCACGATGACGCCGGACGAGCTTGCGCGGCCGCTCCAGATGGAGCTGCGAATCCAGGACGCGCCGTGGACGCTGCGAGCCTGGCCCACGCGCGAGACGCTCGCGGAGCTGCGCACGCCGCTGGCCTCAGTGGCTTTGGGCGGAGGCGGGACTCTGGCTGCGCTGTTGGGCATCGCGACTTACCTCGCGCAAACTTCCCGCGGCCGTGAGCGGCAACTTCGCACGAGCAACTTCGCGCTGGAGGCCGAGGTCGCCGAGCGCAAGCAGGCGCAGGAGCAGTTGCGCGAGAGCCAGCAGCGCCTTCAGGCGATCTTGGACAACAGCTTCGCGGTCATCTGCCTCAAGGACGCCCAAGGCCACTACCTGCTCATCAACCGCCGCTTCGAGACGCTCTTCCACATCCAACGCGACGCATTGCTGGGCAAGACTGACTTCGACGTCTTTCCCAAGCAGATGGCCGACGCCTTCCGCGCGAACGACGAGCGGGCGCTCAAGTCACGCGATGCGCTCATCATCGAGGAGATCGCGCCTCAGGACGACGGCCTGCATACATACGTCAGCGTGAAGTTCCCGCTGCTCGACGCGCTGGGCGAACCTTATGCCGTGTGTGGCATCTCGACCGACATCACTCAGCGCAAGCGTGCGGAGTCGGAGCTCCGCACGAGCCATGCGGCGCTGGAGTTCGCCAACCACCGGCTGCGCGGCATCATTGAGGGCACGCATGACCGCATCGCCGCGCTGGACACGCGCTACTGTTTCCTCACGTTCAACTCCGCCTACCGCGATGCCTTCCGCCGTGACTTCGGGAAGGAGATCGCCATCGGCATGAGATTGTCCGACCCGCTTGTGCACGTGCCGGACGAACAGGAGGAGCAACTCATCGTCTGGGCGCGCGCTCTCCGGGGCGAGGTCTTCACCGTGGCGCGCGCAATGAAGTCCGGCGACGAGATCCGCCATTTTGAAATGAGCTTCAGCCCGATCCGCGACGAGCAGGGCGAGTTGCTCGGCGCGGCGCAGCACATCCGCGACCTCACCGAGCGCCAGCGCGCCGAGGACGAGCGCGCGCGGCTGCTTGCGGAGGTTGCCAGCCGCAACGGGCTGCTTGAATCCGCGAACAAGGAACTCGAATCGTTCTCCTACTCCGTCTCGCACGACCTTCGCGCGCCGCTGCGGCACATTGACGGCTTTGCTGGCCTGCTGCAGCGCACCGCCACGGCCAAGCTGGACCAGAAGGAGCAGCGTTATCTCACGCTTATCACCGAGTCGGCCAAGCGCATGGGCCTGCTCATTGACGACTTGCTGGAATTCTCCCGGATGGGCCGCTCCGAGATGCGCAGCGACACCGTGGACATGGGCGCGCTCGTGCAAACCGTGCTGCGCGAGCTGGAGCCGGACACTCAGGGCCGCGTCATCGAGTGGCGCATCAGCCCGCTGCCCGCCGTGCTCGGCGATGCCTCGCTGCTGCGGCAGGTGCTGGCCAATCTGCTGGCAAACGCGGTTAAATATTCCCGCCCGCGCGAGCGCGCCGTCATCGAGGTCGGCTGCGAAAAGGACAAGCCCAACGAAACCATCTTCTTCGTGCGCGACAACGGCGTCGGCTTCGAGATGAAATACGCCGACCATCTCTTCGGCGTGTTCCAGCGGCTGCACCGCCCGGAGGACTTCGAGGGCACGGGCATCGGCCTGGCGAACGTCCGCCGCATCATTGCGCGGCACGGCGGGCGCACGTGGGCCGAGGGCCAGCCGGACATGGGTGCGACCGTTTGGTTCACCCTTCCGAAATTGACGGCGGCTGGAAAAGAACTGAAAACTCCCGGCGTCAACCCGTCGGATGACCACCCAACCAACTGACATGGCCTCGGGACTCAAACGCATCCTGCTCGCGGAGGACAATCCCAACGACGCCGAGCTTGCGCTCTGCGCGCTGGACGAGCATCGCCTCGCTCACGAGGTCATGCTCGTGCGCGATGGCGCGGAGGCGCTCGACTATTTGCTGCGTCGTGGTGAGCACGCGGACCGCCCGGCGGGGCATCCGGTCGTCGCATTCCTCGATCTGAAGATGCCGCGTGTGGACGGCCTCTCGCTGCTGCGGGAGATGAAGGCCGACCCCGAGCTGCGCACGATCCCGGTCGTGATGCTCACGTCGTCACGCGAGGAAACCGACCTTGCACAGAGCTATCAGGCCGGCGCAAACGCCTACGTGGTCAAGCCTGTGGACTTCCAGCAATACCTCGAGGCGGTGAAGCAGCTCGGCAGGTTTTGGGCGCACATCAACGAGCCGCCGCCGACGCGTGGCCTGTCGATCGCGTGAGTATCCCCGCCTGCCGCAACGCCAGCGGACACTTCCTCGCCCCGCTCGCGCTCATGGTCTTCGCACTCTCAGCGTTCGCCCAGCCGCGCGTCGTCATCAACGAAATCTACTTCGAGCCAGCCGACAAGAAGTCACTTGAGTTCATCGAACTGCACAACGCGGGCACGGCCGAGGCGCACTTGGGCGGCTGGCTGCTCGGCAAGTTCCGCTTTAACCCGACGAACTCACTCGCGCCCGGCGGCTTCGCGGTGGTCGCGGCGGACCCGGCTGCGTTTCAGAAGGCTTTTGGTTTCGCGCCGCTTGGCCCGCTCGTCGGCAGGCTGAAGAACGAGGGCGAGCGCGTCGCCTTGCGCGATGCGGGCGGGCGCGTCGTGGACGAAGTCCGTTACGGGGTCGGCTTCCCATGGCCGTCGGCGACGATGGGCGCGGGGTCGTCCTTGGAGCGCATGGATCCGGGCTTGCCCGCGACGTATGCAAGCTCGTGGCGCGCGTCAGGCTTCCGCGTCGACGGGAGCGTGGGAAACAAATCGCCGACGCCCGGCAAGACCAACACGGTTTTCTCCGTCGCGTCGCCGCCTGCTGTGGAAGTCGTCTCGCACACGCCGCAGCAACCGCGCTCCGGCGAGGCGGTCACTGTGACCGTGCGCGTCGCCGAACTGCGCGGCTACGCGAGCGCGAAGCTGTTGGTGCAGGTCGTCGAGCCGGGCAGCTACATCCGCAAGAGCGACCCGGCGTATGAGCAAGGCTGGCAGGAGTTCGCGTTGCACGATGATGGGAAGGGCGGCGATGCGCGCGCGCAGGACAACACCCTCACCGCCGTCGTGCCGGGCGAATTTCAGAAGCATCGCCGCCTGCTCCGCTATCGCGTGATCTTCATGGAGGTCTCCGGGCTTAACGTCCGGCTTCCCTACACCGATGACGAGTCGCCGAACTTCGCGTGGTTCTGCTACGACGGCGTGCCTGCGTGGACGGGCGCAAGCCAGCCCGGGAAGACGCCACCGCTTCAATTCTCCAGCGAGTTTCTCACGACGATCCCGGTCTATCACCTCCTCGCGCGGCACGACGATGTCGAGCGCAGCCAGTGGGACGGCGGCTACAACAAGCGCCGACTCTTCGGCACGTTTGTCTGCGACGGCCAGGTCTTCGACCACGTGCAATTCCAGAATCGCGGCCAGGCCAGCACCTACGTCAGCGGCAAGACCAAATGGGGAATTCATTTCGCGCGCACGCACGAGTTCACGCCGAAGAATCACTGGGGCGAACCCTACGTCCGCCCGTGGGATCACTTGAACTTGAGCGGCTGCGCAAGCCCGTGGGTGCAGGTGAATCGCGGCATGGCCGGCATGGACGAGGCCGTTTCCTTCCGCGCGCATCATCTGGCAGGCGTGCCAAGTCCCGCGACGCACTGGCTGCACTGGCGTGTGATTTCGCGTGCGGAGGAAGCGAGCGCGAAGAGTCAATACGACGGTGATCTGTGGGGCCTTTACATGGTGGTGCAGGACCCGGATGGTCCTTGGCTGAAGGAGCGTGGGCTGCCCGATGGAAACACCTTCAGCCCCGAGACTGGCAAGAAACATATCGCCGCCGCGTTGCCCAATGACGGGTCCGACTTCAACCAGTTCATGCACGGCTCCCGCACGACGAAGTCCGAGCAATGGTGGCGCGAAAACTTGAACCTTCCCGACTACTACAGCTTCCACGCGGTGAACCGAATCGTCTCGAACGTGGACCTTCGCCACGGCGCTAACCATTTCCTCTACCACTCGCCGCGCGCTGGCTGGTCGCCTGTGCCGTGGGACCTAGACATGATGTTCATCCCCAAGACGCACTGGCCCGGCATCGTGGACCAGTCGCGCTGCTTGGAGTTGCCGGCGCTGAAGCTCGAGTATCAGAACCGCGCCCGCGAGATCCTCGACCTCTTTTGCTCCGACGTGACACCGTCTGGCGGACAAGTCGGGCAACTCGTGGAGGAACTCGCGCGCGCCATTCGTCCAGCCGGGCAGGGGCGCACTTGGGCCGAGCTGGACATGGCGATGTGGAACCATCATCCGCGCACCAGCCAGAAGGGCGCGTTCTACCAGACGCCCTACGAACAGGGCATGATGGGCGGCAACTTCCGCCGCGTGCTGGCGACGCCCGACTTCAACGGCTTCTGCAAGCTCATCGCGGACTTCTGCACCGACTCACGGACGAACCGGAACTACGCGCCCAATGACGGCAACATCCTCGGCTACGGCTTCGGCCATCTCTGGTGGGAATCACGCGACGCGCAAATTCCGGAGCGCCCCGTGATCCGGCACTTGGGCAGCGAGAAGAAGGGTTCGCAGCTCTTTCAGATCACGCCCTTCACAACGCCCGTCGCCACGAACCACTTCGCTGTGGTGCAATGGCGGGTGGGCCGCAGCACCGCGCCCGGCCAGCCCGGCTACAGAGCCGGCCAGCCGTGGCGCTACGAGATCGAGCCGCACTGGGACAGCGGCGAGCAGCTCCGCGGCGAGCCGCAGATGAAGCTGCCGAAGGAAGCATTTACCGAAGCCGGCCTCTTGCGAGTGCGTGCGCGCTACCGGGACAACACGGGCCGCTGGAGCCACTGGAGCGAGCCGGTGACGCTGACGGTGAGGTAAGGGGGACACTCTTGTCCCCCATGAGCTAACGGTCATCTCCTTGCGATTGGAAAGGGGACAGGAGTGTCCCCATTACAGGATCAGCGCCAGACGCGTTTCCACTCCTTCAGCCTGCCATCAGGTCCGAAGGTCAGCCGCAGGAGTTGGTCCGGGTCGCGCACGCCCTCGGTGCGGACGACGCGGCCGTCGGGGACCGAGTGGTGAGTGGGATTGTTGCGGCCGCGGACGACGAGCCATTCGGCCACGCGCGTGCCATCGGCGGCTGCCGTGCTTTTCTCCGGCTGCCCCATGTCCTTCACGACGGCATCGAAGGTGTGGCTGCCCACGCGCGTGTCCCAGTCAATCTTCGGCACCGTGGTGCAGGCGGTGGCGAGGAGGAGCAGCAGGCCGAGCAGCGATACGTGATGGGAGATGTGTTTCATGGTGGTGTCAGGCGCGCGGGTGCGCCGCGGCGTAGGCTTGTTTCAAGCGCTCGGTGGTGACGTGTGTGTAGACCTGCGTGGTGACGAGGTTCTTGTGGCCGAGCAACTCCTGCACGCTGCGCAGGTCAGCGCCGTTGTCGAGCAGGTGCGTGGCGAAGCTGTGGCGGAGCTTGTGCGGTGTCAGGCTGGCATCGAGGCCGGCGGCGAGGAGGTAACGCTTGAGCCGCTGCTGGACATGAGGGGGCCGGATGGGTTCAGCACCGTCCGCGTCGGCGAGGAACACGGGCGCGTCCGCTCCCAGCGCGTGGGGCAGCGACTTCCAGTAGGCGAGGATCGCGCGCAAGGCCGGTGCGCCAATGGGAATCTGGCGTTCCTTCCGGCCCTTGCCGCGCACTTGGAGGATGCGGTCGGCCTGGTTCAAGTCCTCGACGCGCAGGCCGCAGAC
Organism: Verrucomicrobiales bacterium; assembly: GCA_005791875.1. Classification (GTDB taxonomy): domain Bacteria; phylum Verrucomicrobiota; class Verrucomicrobiia; order Limisphaerales; family SXTU01; genus SXTU01. Next base: position 6,830 of record SXTU01000119.1, on the reverse strand, counting down.
TTCGCTGATGCGCAGGCCGCAGGAGTAAATCGTTTCGAGGATCGCGGCATCGCGGAGGAAGTCTGACTTCGCGATCGGGCGTTCGCTGGTCTGGCACTCGCGCTCGAATTCGCGGAGCGGGGTTTCGAGCAGCTCCTTCGCTTGGGCGACGGTGACGAACTTGGGCAGACGCCGCTCGGCCTTGGGCATCGTGAGATTCTTAATGGGCGACGTGGTGACGTGACCGCGACGGATGAGGAATTTATAGAACGTGCGCAGCGCGCTGAACGTGAGATGAATCGTCGCGCGGCTCAGTGCGCGTTGGCTGAGGTGGCGGAGGAAGCCGCGGAAGTCGTCGCGCTGGAGGCTTGCCCATTCTGGCTGCGACTGCCGATGCGCCTCGTGCCAGTGGCGGAACTCGGCCAGCGCGTCGGAGTAATTGCGATGAGTGTAGTCAGACGCGCCCCGGTCGGTGGCGAGATGAGTGAGGAACTCCGCGACCCAAGGGTCAGCGGGTGCTTCGGTCGTATCCGGCGGGCTCACGGGGGGAGCGTAGTTCGCAATGATTCGGTCTGCCAGCGGCGACTTGAAAGCGAAAGACCGCCAGTGACGGCGGCTTTTCAAGCTGAATTGAGATGGAGAATTACTTCGCGACCGGCGCGGCCGTGGACGGCTTGGCCGCGACGGGCTTGGCCGCGTCCACCTTGGACTTCACCTCGACCTTGTCGGTGCCGGTGAGCTTGGCGGTGGCCTCGCTGAGGCGCTCGGCGATCATGCCGCTGGTGTCGCAACCCGCGGAGATCTTCACGATCTGGCCGCCTTTCGCGATGAGGAAGTTGCTCGGCATGGTTTTTGTGTCGAAGACCTTCCAGCTATCGCCCTTGGTGTCCACGGCATAGAGCATGTTGAGCTTCTTCTCCTTCACGTAGGCTTCGACCTTCGCGTCCGGCTCGCGGAAGATGGCGAGGCTGATCAGGCCCTGCGCCTTGTAGGCGGTGTGCAGCTCCTGGAAGTAAGGCAGCTCCTTGTCGCAGCCGAGGCAGCCGCAGGTGAGGCGCACGAGGACCGGACCTTTGGCGGTGAGTTCTGCGAGGTTAATCTCCTTGCCGGTGGAGTCCTTGATCTTGAAGTCCGGCGCGGCTTTGCCGATGGCGACTTTCTTGTCGTCCGCTTGGGCGAAAGCGACGGCGGCAACGAGGGCGAGCAGGGTGGCGAGTTGTTTCATGACTGGTGGTTTTGTTTGCTTGCGATGGAAAGGCAGACCCGGCGCCCCCGCGAACTATTCAGCTTGAGTGCTTTCCGGCTGGCTTCCTCTGCGTCTTTCCCGGCTCTGCGGTGGTTCTCCGAATTGGCACTGCAGAGCCGGGAAAGACGCAGAGAAGGTGCGTAAGGCGCGGGCGGCATGGAAACACGCTTCCCGCCGTCCGTCCGCTGTGGCTCAATCCGCCTCCGATGTTCGACTTGCTCAAGACGGATACCAGTTCCAAAGCCCGGCTGGGCCGCCTCACCACGCCGCATGGCGTCATTGATACGCCCGTCTTCATGCCCGTCGGCACGCAGGCCAGCGTGAAGGCGCTCGACCCGCGTGAGCTGGTCGAGATGGGCACGCAAATCATTCTGGGCAACACCTACCACCTCAGCATCCGGCCCGGCATGGACATCATCCGCGCGGCGGGCGGGTTGCATGGCTTCATGAATTGGCAAATGCCGATTCTCACCGACAGCGGCGGCTTCCAAGTCTTCAGCCTCGCGAAGATTCGCAAGGTCCGGGAGCACGGCGTCGAGTTCCGCTCGCACCTCGATGGCTCGAAGCTCTTTCTCGGCCCCAAGGAGGCGATGGAAATTCAGCGCTACCTCGGCTCCGACCTCGCGATGATTTTCGACGAATGCCCGCCGCACGACGCCCCGGCGAAGGAGCAGAAGCTCGCCGTCGAGCGCACGATCCGCTGGGCCAAGGAATGTCGCGAGCAACCGCGCGCCGTGGGCCAGCAAGTCTTCGGCATCGTGCAAGGCGGCAGCAACCCGGAGCTGCGCGAACAGTGCGCGAAGGCCATCACCGCGCTGGACTTCGACGGCTACGCCATCGGCGGCGTGAGCGTGGGCGAGCCGGAGCCGGAGATGATGAAGGCCGTCGAGTTGGCCGAGCCGTTCCTGCCGGCGAACAAGGCGCGCTACGCGATGGGCCTGGGCACGCCCGCGCAGCTCGTCGAACTGGTCGCGCGCGGCGTGGACATGTTCGATTGCGTGCTGCCGACGCGGGTGGCGCGCGGCGGCACGGCGTTCACGCGCAAGGGCAGCTACGCCATCAAGGGCGGCGCGGTGAAGGCGGACTTCGGCCCCATCGAGGCCGGCTGCGGTTGCTTCGCGTGCAAGCGTTTCTCCCGTGCCTACATCCGGCACCTGTTGAACGTGAACGAGATTCTCGGTCTGCGCTTGGTGAGCATTCACAACAGCCACCTGTTCCTCGCCGTGATGGCGGACATGAGGCGGCACCTGGCGGCAGGGACGTTTGCGGAGTTCCGCCGCGAGTTCATCGCGAACTACGTGCCGTCGCGCAAGGTGCTGGCGGCGCGCGGCGGAGTCTGAGGGGGACTGCTTCACGCAACGGGGCGAAGAGCGCGAAGGAATTCCCTCCGATGTTCGCTGCCCCGCCCTCTCTTTTTTGCGCCCGTTGCGTCCTTGGCGTGTGGAAACCTCGCCTTCAACTATCGAGCGCGAACAGGTGCCGACACTGAAGCCCCAGCGCGAAGAGCCACACCAGCCACGCGCCGCCTTGCCAATACAGCCAGACCGCCACTCCGCTGTGCAACGCGCGGAAGAACGCCAACCCCAGCGCCATGTCCCACGTGATGGCGGCGGCGACGCTCTGTAGCTTCAGCGCGAACACGAACAGGGCGAACAGCACCACGCAGATGCCCGCCACTCTCGCGCCGGGCAGCAGTCGCACGCAGAACGCGAACGGCGCGAAGCACAGGAAGAGTTGCTCGAACGCGAGATTGAACTGCACGTGCTCCGCAAACTGGCCGGGCGTCCGGGGGAAGTCCGTGGGCGCAAGTTGGCGCAGCGTCGGGTCACCGTAGTGGAACGAGATGAGCGCGCCCACCACGCCCAACGCCAGCGCGATGAGCCACAGCCTCGGGGCCACGTTGCGGGGGAAAACTTCTCGCTCACTGTATCGCCGATGCCACGCAAAGACCGACGCCCACATCACAAACGTCGCCCAGCCGAGGACGGACATGAGGAACCAAACGGCGTCCTCCCGGCTGGACCAGTGGGCGACGCGCGGGTAGCAGGCCAGAGTGGTGAGCGCTGCCCCGAGGGCCGCGCGCAGGAGCACGGCGGAGTCAGCGAAGGCGCGCACGGGGAAGTAAGCAGTATTCAGTGCTCAGATGTCAGTCGGTCGCCGGGCGCACTCGCTTGAAGGACTGACCACTGACTACTGACAACTTCCCCTTCGACCTTACTTCAGCCCGCCTTCAATCATCTTCTCGAAGTCCCCACGCGCGCCCTTGGTCAGCGCCGCCGGGCCGGTGAGGCGGACGAAGACGCTGCCTTCGTTGCCTTCGACAATCGCGCCGAGTAGCGCGAATCCCGGCTTGGACGTGGTCGGACCACCGGGGACGCCGCTCTTGTAGGTGCCCTCGGCGGAGACGTAAGTGACCTTCACCTTGCCGACATTTTTCTCGTCGGTCTTCGCGTTGATTTTGTCGCGCCCCTCCTCGAACTGGCCGAACCAGCGGTCCACGTTCGCCTTCGTGCCACCGCTCTGCGGACCGAAGAAGAAGAACACGACCTCGCCCGGCTCCTTCGCGTCCTTGGCGGTCACCTTCAACTGCGCCTTGCGCATCTGCGATGCGACTTCGACCCAATCCCACGAGCCGGGGCGCTTGAAGGTGAACTCGCTGACCTTGAAGGTCTCGGGGCCGGCAGCGTGAACCGTCGCGGTGAGCCAGAGGGCGGACATGCAGAGCAGGGCAGGGCGGAGCAGTTGTTTCATGGGCGCTCTGGTAGCGAAGTGCGCCCGGCAAGGCAAGCTCCAAGCCCGGCAGTCAGCCGAACGATGCAGTTGAAAGTTGCGTTGCCCTGAGCGCAGAGACGCAGAGGACGCGGAGAGCCGCAGAGTTATGTCGAGCTGAGAGCGTTCACGTTTTGGTGGCTTTCGCCTGTCGCTTCTCTGCGCTCCTGTGCGTTCTCTGCGTCTTCGCGTTGTTGAAGTGGAGCGCTGCAATCTCAACTGCATCGTCCCGGCTCAGGCGAACTTCTAGTTGACCCGCCTCCGCTTTTCCCGGCTCAATACCGTCGCTCTAATTCAACTCGCCGCATGGCCAACATCACCGCAGGGAGTGGCTGGTTTCCGCAGGTCGCGCGCACCTTCGCGCGCCGGGCGGCTGTTGCCTTCGCATTCGTGGCGACTCTCATCTTCCTCGCGTCGTCCGCCGCCGCCGAGCGCTTCGATGACATCTCCGTCTCCCCGCAGGTCTTCTTCCAAGGCCAGACCTATCACGGCTACGTGGAGATGCGCTTCGCTGTTGAAAACTCGTCTCCCGACCGCACGCGCAAGGTCACGCTCGCCACGCCGCACACGGCGCACGGCTGGGGCAACAACCTCCGCCGCGTCGAGCGCACTGTCACCGTCAGTCCGGGCACAGCGGTGAACGTCACGCTCTGGCAACCGCCGCTCATGCTCAATGGCGCCAACCAGGTGGAAGTCTTCGTGGACGGGCGCTATCGCGGGGCCATCCCGCGCGGCGGCAACAGCCAGCACATGAAACAGCACGCGCACTCCGGCATTCCCGGCGGGCCGCGCGCGGTGCTGGTGAGCCGCAGTTTGAACAGCGATGACTTGGATAAAACGTTTCGTGGGGGCGTGTCCTTCAAAGGACCGCCGGGCTATTACTCAGCGGAGCAAGCTACGGGTGCACCGAATGTGCCAGCGTCTTCAGGTGTTATAAATCAATTCGCTTGGACCCCTGAACGCGCGGGCCGGGGCACACCGGAGTGGCTCGAATTAGACTTTAAGCCCCCGCGTTCTGGGGTCAAGTTCCTGCGGATTCACAAGCTAGCTTGGAATCAGGCTTTCAAGACAGTCGTGCTCAAGGGCGCGGATGGTGCCGACCTTGCCACCGTCACTGTCACAAACACGGCGAACAAGACTTTCACCTTGGGCGTGCTGCAAGTCCCGCTACCCACACTGACCAATGCTATCGCCGCTGTGCAGCTAAACGTTGATGCCTCCACTGCTGGTGGGCAGGTGAGCGTGGACGCAGTGGAATTGTCCGATGGTTCGCTCGGCAGCTACGCCACGGACGCGCGGGCCAGCAGCACATGGGCGACACGGGCGGGCGGCAGTTCCACCACGGCGTATCAAGGCCCGACCATTCTGCGCAGCGAGTTGGAGGCCAGCGGCTGGAGCGAGTCGTGGCTAGCCTTTACACCGTTTGACCTCGTGGTGCTCTCCCGCACCGACCTCGCGGCGATGAACGCGGCGCAGCAGAACGCGTTGCGCAGCTACGTGGAGGCGGGGGGCGGGCTGGCGGTGCTGGGACTGACGGAGCTGCCCAAGCCTTGGCAAAGCAGCGTGGTAAACCGGCCCGCTTCTGGACAATTCAGTCGCGTGAACTCCTTCGGACTTGGTTTTGGACAGGCCGTCCTCATGGATGCCGCGAGCATCGCGTCACTGTCAGGCGGGCAGGCGGAATCGCTCAAGCAACTCGCCCGCGAGTGTGGCGTGCCCTGGCAATCCATGCCCACCGAGGCCAACGCCAACAGCGAGCTTCCCGTCATCGAGGACGCCCGCATCCCGGTGCGCGGCATCGTTTTCATCATGCTGGCGTTCATCCTCGTGGTCGGGCCACTGAACATCTTCCTTTGCGCCCGTGCGAACAACCGCATCGCGATGCTCTGGACTATCCCGCTGATTTCCTTCGTCACCTGCGCCGTGGTCTTCGGCTACTCGCTGATGAGCGAGGGCATCACGCCCACCACGCGCACCGAGGCCGTGACCATCCTTGACCAGGTTTCGCACCGCGCCACCACGCTGGCGCGGCAGGCTTTTTACACGCCGCTCACGCCTGGCGACGGTCTCCGCTACAGCCACGACACCGAGGTCACGCCGCTGGTGCAGGTGAACCGCCACGACGGCGGCAACGCGCGCGAGTTGGAGTTGTCGCAATCCCAGCATCTCGTGCGCGGGTGGATCACAGCGCGGGTGCCGGCGCACTTCGCGCTGCGAAAGTCCGAGACGCGCCGCGAACGCCTGCAAGTCCAACGCCTCCCCGACGGCCGCGTGACCGTGCTCAACGGCCTCGGCGCGGACATCCAGACGCTGTGGTTCCGCGATGAGAAGGGACTGCTGTTCAACGGCGTAGGATTGAAGGCGGGACAGAATGTGCCGTTGCAGCCTGTGCCGGGCGAGACATTCGGCGCGCCGACCTCGCTTTCCGCGCTTTATCAAGGTTCATGGGTTGTGGCGCATGACACGCTGATAAGCAACACGCAGGGTCAGCTTCGCCCCAACACCTACCTCGCCGTCCTCGCCGAAGCTCCCTTCATCGAGACCGGACTCGCCAAGCCCGGCAAAGCCCCGGCCCGCCAAACCATCATCGGCCTGCTCGCCCCGGAGGACGTGAAATGAAAGTGCAAGTTCGCGGACTCCACAAACGCTTCGGCAAGACCGTGGCGGTGGACAACTTCACGTTCTCCTTCGACAACGGCCATGTCTTCGGCTTCGTCGGGCCGAACGGCGCGGGCAAGACCACCACCATGCGCGTCATCGCCACGCTGGAGGAGCCGACCGAGGGCGACGTGCTCATCAATGGCGTCTCCGTCCGCGAGGAGCCGGAGTATGCCCG
>SXTU01000118.1 GCA_005791875.1 Verrucomicrobiales bacterium | reverse complement strand
GTTGCACGGGATTGTTTTGGCTGTGCTGCGTTACGCGAATTCCCTTTGCCCGCCCGCGCCATCTGCCGTTGAATCGCACCCCACATGGCCGACGCCACCCGCCAATTTGACTTCCTTATTCTCGGCAGCGGCATCGCGGGGTTGACGTTCGCCCTCAAGGTCGCGCCGCGGGGGCGCGTGGCCATCGTCACCAAGAAGAGCCGTGCGGACTCGAACACCAACTGGGCGCAGGGCGGCATCGCCGCTGTCACCAGCCGCGAGGACTCCATCGAGATGCACGTGCGCGACACGCTCGACGCGGGCGCGGGCCTGTGCCGCGAGGACATCGTGCGCACCATCATCGCCGAGGGGCCGGAGCGGATTCATGAACTGATGGATCTGGGCGCAAAGTTCAGCGAACGCGAAGTGCCCGGCGGCAAAGGCAAGGAACTCGACCTCACCAAGGAAGGCGGTCATTCCAAGCGCCGCGTGCTGCACGCGAAAGACGCCACCGGCGCGGAGATTGAACGCGCCTTGCTCGACGCCATCGCCCGCCAGCCAAACATCACGGTGCTGGAGAATCACTTCGCCGTGGACCTCATCACCACGCAGAAGCTCGGCTACGTGGGGCCGAACCGCTGCCTCGGCATCTACGTGCTGAACAAGGCGGGCGGGCAGGTGGAGACGTTCGCCGCGCCGGTCATCGTGCTGGCCACGGGCGGCTGCGGGAAAGTCTATCTCTACACGACGAACCCCGACATCGCGACCGGCGACGGCGTGGCGATGGCCTACCGCGCAGGCGCGCAAGTGGCGAACATGGAGTTCATGCAGTTCCATCCCACGTGCCTCTTCCATCCGAAAGAGCGCACCTTGCTCATCACCGAGGCGGTGCGCGGCGAGGGTGGTTATCTGTTGGGGACGGACGGCCAGCGCTTCATGCCGCGCTACGACCCGCGCGCGGAGCTTGCGCCCCGCGACATCGTGGCCCGGGCGATTGACAGCGAGATGAAGCGCACCGGCGCGGACAACCTGTGGCTGGACATCACGCACCAGCCCGCGCGCTTCATCATCTCGCACTTCCCGACCATCTACGAGCGCCTGCTCCGCCTTGGCGTGGACATGACGAAGGAGCCGATTCCCGTCGTGCCAGCGGCGCATTACCAATGCGGCGGCGTGGTGACCGACGTGAACGGCGTCACGGACATCGCCGGGCTTTACGCGGTCGGCGAAGTCGCCTGCACGGGGCTGCACGGGGCGAACCGGCTCGCGAGCAATTCACTTTTGGAAGCACTCGTTTGCGCCCATCGCGCCGCGCGGCGGGTTTTGGAAAGCCCTTCGCCGCAAGCCGAGGTGAACATCCCGCCGTGGCAGTCCGGCAAGGCTCAGAACGCGGACGAACTCGTCGTCGTCGCGCACAACTGGGACGAAATCCGCCGGCTCATGTGGGACTACGTGGGCATCGTGCGGACGACCAAACGCCTCCAGCGCGCGAAGGCCCGCATCGCGCTGCTCCAAGAGGAAATCCAGCAATACTACTGGGACTTCACCGTGACGGCGGACATCTTGGAGCTGCGGAATATCGCGACCGTGGCCGAACTCATCGTGAACTGCGCACTGCTAAGACCCGAGAGCCGGGGTTTGCACTACAACTTGGACTTCCCGCAGCCGGACCCGGCGTGGGCGCAGCGGAATACGGTGGCTAAAAAGTAGAGCAGCACGTCTCGCCAGTCCTTCTGACCGACCAGCTGCCGCTCAAGCGGGGATTCTCAACTGGAAGTCAGGCAAGATGGGCTTTTCTACTTGGCCGCCACCTTGTTGACCGTGTTGTAGATGGTCTGGTTGATGGGCGTGCCGTCGGCAGCATTGATGTTCATGCGGATGCGCATCTGCATCACGGGCTTCACGCCGCCTTCGACTTCGAGGAAGACGGTCTTCTTGTCCGCCGAGAGCTTCGCGGACTTCACCACCAAGTCCTCGCCGCCGAACTTGGTGTTGTTGATTTTGTTCTCGCCGATGACTTTGTCCGGCTCGCTGGCGGAATACATCTTGGAGCCGTAGTTTGAAGTCCACTTGTAGTTCCAATGGTCAATCGCCCAGTTGCCGTCGTCGGCTGCCGTCTTGGCGTCGAGCGCGGTGGTGAAGGTGATCTCAATGCCGTTGGGCTTCACATGAAGTTCCTTCGGCATCGCGACGGGTTTGCCGGTGTAGCGGACGCGATGGAACGCGCCGGTCTTCGCGCCGCTGCTCTGCCAGACGCGCAGGCCGGTAGCGTAGAGCTGTCCGTCGCGCGGGCTGAAGTGGCCGCGCATTATGCCGGACTCGAAGCTCAGCGGGAAGCGCACCGCGCCGCCCTGCACCTGCCCGCCGACTTCCTCTTTCATCACCTTGAAGAGCGAGCAACTGCCGTAGCTCATGTGGAGCATATCGCCCTTGAACGGCCCCCACTTGTCGCTCGTAACCCAGACTTGGCCGCCGCTGGAGTTGTCCACTTGGTGCGGGAGCCAGAAGAGGGGCTTGTCGTAATCGGTCGGCGGCGTGCTGGTGTGCGCGGTGTGGACATGGCCGTAGAAGCCGCCGGGCTTCATCAGGTTCACGCGGGAGCTGGGCACCCAGTTGCCCTCGTTGTCGGAGGAGGTCACTTCGTCGTTCGGACCCATGCCGATACCGTTCGGCGCGCGCAGGCCGTTGGCCCAAGACTCCAGCTTCGAGCCGTCCTTCGACACCTTCGCGACGACGCCGTGGTGCTGGTGCTTTGCGCCGCCGAGGTTGCCGCCCTTGTTGAAGTAGAAGTTGCCCGCGCGGTCCGTTTCGAGGCCAAGGTTGAACTCGTGGTAGTGCGAGCTGATGGCGATGTCGTTGTTGAAATTCTCGTAGAAGTCCGCTTCGCCGTCGCCGTTCAAGTCATGCAGGCGGGTAATTTGGTCGCGGCCCAGCAAGTAGATTTTGCCGTCCACAATCTTCAGACCGAGCGGCTGGAAGAGGCCGGTGGCAAAGCGCTTCCACTTCAGCTTCGCCAGCGTGTCGTCAATGCCGCTCACGATCCACACGTCGCCGCTCACGCTGCAAATCGCGGCTTTGGTCGCGTCCGCGAAGAAGTCGAAGCCGCTGGTGCGAATCCACGAGTTCCAAGGGTTGGCCTTGCCGTCAGGGAGGGTGAGCGTGTCCACGGTGTAAGCGCCGTCGCCCTTGCCGAGCACGCCGGCGGTCTCGAGAACGGGCGTCCATTGGGTCGCGCCGCCCTTGGTGAGCGCGGGGAGATTCGCCTTGCTGGCCTTGGGCGCAAGGCCACTCGCGGACAGCGCGACGACGAAGGTGGTGGCGGTCTTGGTCGCGGGGAGATTCAACACGAGCAGGCCGGCTGCCGTGGTCTCGACCGTTGCGCCCGCGAGGTTGTGGCTGGCCTTGAGCTTCGTGTCCGTGGCGAGCAGAAGCTTCTGTGCCGGGGCAGCACCTTCGATATGAATCGTGCGGGTGAACGCCTCGCTCGCGGCGTCGTAGCCGGGCAGTTCGAGCACGCCGACCTTGCCGACGGTGTAGCTGAGGATGACCTGCTTGCCATTGACGTAGAGCCCGCGCCACTTGGCCCAGTCCTTCGGCAAGGGGCCGTGGGAGACGAGTTCGCGCCCGTCCTTCACCGGCGGCTTCGGCTCGATGAAGCCGCCGATCGCATCCGCCCAGCCGGGCAGCACCGCGGCCTTGAACGCGACTTCGCCGATGGGAGAAGCCACGCCTTCCAAGCCCTCGCGACCCGTGGGCAACTTCACGAACCCGCCGCGCCAGCCGAGACCGAAGCGCAGTCGCTCGGTGTCGAAGCACACCGCCGCGTCGCTGCCGAGATTGATGTTGAGGCCCTTCAGCGCGGGGCGGAACACGTCGCCCTTCTCGCCGGTGACTTGCAATCCGCCGCTGTAGAACGCGCCGAGGTCCATCGCGTCCCACTGCGTGCCGGCGGGCTTGGGCTTGGGGGCTGGCTTTTCCTTTTTGGCGTCCTTCTTGGCATCCGCAGCGAGTAGCGGGAGGCTGGCGAGAGCAAGGACAACGGTGAGAACGAGCGGCTTTAAATGTATTATTTGCATGGTCAAAATACATTTTGAATGTGGTGGGCAAGGCAGCCGGCGGCAAATAAAATTTGAATTGTGCTAGCCGCCCGGAGAGCCGCCTCGGCCGGTGCCGTGCTTCCGAGCATCACCCCGGCATCTGCACGTTCCGACTTCAACGCCTCGCGGTTCTCTCGTAAGTTCGCCGCGTGTCAGATGAAGTTCAGCCTTTGGCTCGTTCCGTCGCCGCCTTGCGCGGCGTCGGGCCACGGCACGTCGAGTTCTTCGCCAAGCTCGGCATCGCCACGGTCGAAAACCTGCTGCTGCACCAGCCGAGTCGCTACGAGGACCGGCGGGCGAAGGGCTGCACCATCGCACAACTCAAACTGAACGAACCCACCACGGTGCTCGGCAAAATCGTTGCGCAGGGCGTTAACTACTCCTCCCAGCGAACCAAATCGGTCTTTGAATTCATCCTCGATGATGGCGCCGCGCGTTTGCAATGTCGGTGGTGGAACCTGCCGTGGTTGGAGGGCAAATTTCGGGTCGGCGACGAAGTCTACGTCTACGGCAAGCTGCTCGCGCTCAAGCCGCGCAGGATGGACCATCCGGAGACGGAAGTCGTCGAGGCGGGCGACGAGGCTTCCGTCCACTTGCACCGCATCGTGCCGGTGTATCCCCTGACGGAGGGTCTCTCGCAACGCTGGCTGCGCTTGCTGCTGTGGCGGACGTTGGAAGAATACGGCGGGCAGATTCCTGAGCGGCACCCGACGCTCGTGTTTTCCTCCCTCTCCCCCATCGGGGGAGAGGGTCGGGGTGAGGGGGCAAAGCGTCCGAACACTCCGAACGTTTCTATATGGCAACAGCCTCCCCCTCACCCTAACCCTCTCTCCCAGTGGGGGAGAGGGGATCAGCTTGCGGACAGTTCAGCCGCTCTCTCCCTCTCCCGCGCCGCCGCTATCCGCTCCCTCCACTTCCCCGCCGAACTCCCCGACGCCGAGCTCGCCCGCCAGCGCTTCGCCCTCGACGAGTTCTTGGACCTGCAACTCGCCGTGCGCGCCCGGCGCGAGAAGCTCCTTGCCAACGCCCAAAGCCAACCGTGCAAAGGCGACAACCATCTCATTCGTCCCTACCTCGCTGCGCTCGGCTTCCCGCTGACTGACTCGCAAACCACCGTCCTCCGCGAAATCCGCGCCGACCTCGCGTGCGGCACGCCCATGCGCCGCCTGCTGCAAGGCGACGTCGGCTCCGGCAAGACCATCGTCGCCGCCTGCACCGCGCTGATGGCCTTGGAGAGCGGCCACAGCGTCGCCCTCATGGCCCCGACGGAGATTCTGGCCGAGCAGCACTTCCGCAACTTCACGAAGTGGCTCGAACCCCTCGGCGTGCGCGTCGAACTCCGCACCGGCTCCCGAAAAACCGCCCCCATCTCCCATCTCCAATCTCCAATCTCCCACCTCTTCATCGGCACCCACGCCCTGGTGGAAGACACCTTTACCGTCGAACGCCTCGGCCTGGTCATCATTGATGAGCAGCACAAGTTCGGCGTCGCGCAACGCGAGCGGCTCCTGCGCAAGGGCCATTACCCGCACCTGCTCGTGATGACCGCCACGCCCATCCCGCGCACGCTGGGCCTCACGATTTACGGCGACCTCGATGTGTCCGTCATCGCGCACCTGCCGCCCGGACGCGGCGTCATCAAGACCTTCGTCCGTGGGCCGGAGAAGTTGCCGAAGGTCTGGGCCTTCGTCCGCGAACGCCTCACAGAGGGACGGCAGGCTTATATCGTTTATCCGCGCGTCGAGGACACCGACCTGAAGACCGGCACGAAGGCCGTGATGGCGGAGTTCGAGAAGCTAGCCAAGGAGCTCGCACCCCACCGCGTCGCGCTGCTGCACGGACGCTTGTCGGCGGAGGAAAAAGAAAAGGTAATGGCCGACTTCCGAGCGAACCGCGTGCAAGCCCTGCTCGCCACCAGCGTCATCGAAGTCGGCGTGGACGTGGCGAACGCGACCGTCATGGTCATCGAGAACGCCGAGCAGTTCGGCCTCGCGCAGCTCCACCAGTTGCGCGGGCGCATCGGGCGCGGCGCGCACGACTCATGGTGCGTGCTCGTCGCCGCCAAGCTCACCGACGACGCCCGCGCGCGGCTCAAGGTGCTGGAAGAGACGACCGACGGCTTCGCCATTGCCGAAGCGGACCTCCGCCTGCGCGGGCCGGGCGAGTTGCTCGGTCAGGCGCAAAGCGGCGCGCAGCAGTTTCGGTTCGCCGACCTGACGCGGGACTTGGAGCTGGCGAAGCTGGCGCGGGAGTTGGTCAGCCAGCCACGGAGTGGCTGAACAACCCTAGCCGTGGGTGTAGCGAGCAACGCGAGCGCAACCCACAGGCCGTCCCGCCCGCAGCACCGCACCACGTAGTGGTTCAACCGCTACGCGGTTGCGCCCATCTTGCTGACTGTCCGTGGGTGGCCTCGTTGCACTCGGCAACCCACGGCTACTGTTGTCCTGCCGCTCTGCGGCATCCCTTGCGGTCACCGGTCGTAGCGAGAGATTGCCCGCCCGCCGGGGCCTCCCGCATAGTCCGCCCCTCATGCAGCCATACCTCGACCTGCTCCAGCACGTCCTCGACAAAGGCAAGTTCAAGTCCGACCGCACCGGCACCGGCACTTACTCCGTCTTCGGCGCACAGACGCGCTTCGACCTACGCACCAACTTCCCCGTCCTCACCACGAAGACACTCCACCTCAAGTCCATCATCTACGAGCTGCTCTGGTT